>NZ_JBHUWW010000157.1:0-18316 GCF_042669755.1 Kitasatospora sp. NPDC057223
AGGTCCTGGGGACCGCCGGGCCGGGGAGTGAGCCTGGTCACTCGGCGTCGAGCTCGGCACCGACCTCGTCGCTGATGTCGAAGTTGGCGAAGACGTTCTGCACGTCGTCGCTGTCCTCCAGGGCGTCGATCAGCTTGAAGATCTTGCGGGCGCCGTCGGCGTCCAGCGGGATCTGCAGGTCCGCCACGAAGTTGGCGTCGGCCGAGTCGTAGTCGATCCCGGCCTCCACCAGCGCGGTGCGGACGGCGACCATGTCGGTGGCCGCGCTGATCACCTCGAAGGTCTCACCGAGGTCGTTGACCTCCTCGGCGCCGGCGTCGAGGACGACCTCGAACACCTTGTCCTCGTCCACGCCGTCCGCCTTGGGGACGATCACGACGCCCTTGCGGTTGAACAGGTACGACACCGAGCCCGGGTCGGCCATGTTGCCGCCGTTGCGGGTCATCGCGACGCGCACGTCGGAGGCGGCCCGGTTGCGGTTGTCGGTGAGGCACTCGATGAGCACCGCGACGCCGTTCGGCCCGTAGCCCTCGTACATGATCGTCGAGTAGTCGGCGCCGCCGGCCTCCGCACCGTCGCCGCGCTTGACGGCGCGGTTGATGTTGTCGATCGGGACCGAGCTCTTCTTCGCCTTCTGGATGGCGTCGTAGAGCGTCGGGTTGCCCGCCGGGTCACTGCCGCCGGTGCGCGCCGCCACCTCGATGTTCTTGATCATCTTGGCGAAGAGCTTGCCGCGCTTGGCGTCGACCACGGCCTTCTTGTGCTTGGTGGTAGCCCACTTAGAGTGGCCGGACATCGCCAGCTCCTTTACGTCGCCAAAAGGGAAATGAACAGGAGAGATCTTACCGGTGCCGCACCACGGCGGGGGCACCGGTTCAGCGCGCGGCGGCCTCGACCATGCGCACGAAGTACGCGTGCACCCGGTGGTCGCCGGTCAGTTCGGGGTGGAACGAGGTCGCCAGCAGGTTGCCCTGACGGACCGCCACGATCCGGCTCTCCGGGCCGTCGGCGGCGGCCAGCTCGGCCAGCACCTCGACACCGGCGCCCACGGCCTCGACCCAGGGGGCGCGGATGAAGACGCCGTGCACCGGGTCGCCGCCCAGCCCCTCGAAGGCGATCGCGGACTCGAAGGACTCGTTCTGGCGGCCGAACGCGTTGCGGCGGACCGTCATGTCTATGCCGCCGACGGTCTCCTGGTCGTCCCGGCCGTCCAGGATCTTGTCCGCGAGCATGATCATGCCGGCGCACGAGCCGTAGACCGGCATCCCCCCGGCGACCCGCTCGCGCAGCGGCGCCATCATCCCGAAGGCCAGTGCCAGCTTGGACATCGTGGTGGACTCCCCGCCGGGGATCACCAGCGCGTCGACCTCGGCGAGCTCCTCGGGGCGGCGGACCGGGCGCGCGAGCGCGTCGGCCTCGGCGAGCGCGATCAGGTGCTCGCGGACATCGCCCTGGAGGGCCAGGACGCCGATGACTGGGGTGCTGCTGGACACGGTTGCTACCTCTTCGACTTCTTCTCGTACGGACTTCTCGTACGGGCTACGCGCGACGGCCCGCCGCGCCCGGTGCGTGCGCGCGGCGGGCCGTCGGGCCGGGACTACCAGCCGCGGTTGGCGTACCGCTCGGCCTCGGGCAGGGTGTCGCAGTTGATGCCGACCATGGCCTCGCCCAGACCGCGGGACACGTCCGCGATGACCTTCGGGTCGTCGAAGAAGGTGGTGGCCTTCACGACGGCGGCGGCGCGCTTGGCCGGGTCGCCGGACTTGAAGATGCCGGAGCCGACGAAGACGCCCTCGGCGCCGAGCTGCATCATCAGGGCGGCGTCGGCCGGGGTGGCGACGCCACCGGCGGAGAACAGCACGACCGGGAGCTTGCCCAGCTGGGCGACCTCCTTGACCAGCTCGTACGGCGCCTGGAGGTTCTTGGCGGCGACGAAGAGCTCGGTCTCGTCGAGGGTGGTGAGGCGCTTGATGTCGGCGCGGATCTGGCGCATGTGGCGGACGGCCTCGACCACGTTGCCGGTGCCGGCCTCGCCCTTGGAGCGGATCATGGCCGCGCCCTCGGCGATCCGGCGCAGGGCCTCGCCCAGGTTGGTGGCGCCGCAGACGAAGGGGGTGGTGAACGCCCACTTGTCGGAGTGGTTGACCTCGTCGGCCGGGGTGAGCACCTCGGACTCGTCGATGTAGTCGACGCCGAGGGCCTGGAGGACCTGGGCCTCGACGAAGTGGCCGATGCGGGACTTGGCCATCACCGGGATGGACACGGCGTTGATGATGCCGTCGATCATGTCGGGGTCCGACATCCGGGCGACGCCGCCGTCCTTGCGGATGTCGGCGGGGACCCGCTCCAGCGCCATGACGGCCACGGCGCCGGCGTCCTCGGCGATCTTCGCCTGCTCGGCGTTGACCACATCCATGATCACACCGCCCTTGAGCTGCTCGGCCATGCCGCGCTTGACCCGGGCGGTACCGATCTGCGGCTGGTCTGCGGTGATGGGGGTGGTGGACACGTGAGACCTCACTCGAAGATGAAAGTGCTATCGCCTTATGTTAGGCGGAGACGGACGGGGCCCCATGCGCCTCCAAGTCCATCCTGGCTGCCGGCATACGACAAAGAGGCCGAAGCCAGGCATCCCCGCCAGGGCACGGGCAGACCGGAGAGCGGGCCCGGCAGGGGCTCAGGCCGGGGCACCCTCGGGCGTGAGGGCGACCGGCGGGGCGTCGTCCATCTCGAACGCCATCGGGAACGGCGCCTTGCCCGCGAGCCGGAAGTACCGCACCAGGCGGTGCTCGCGCACCGCGCGCGCGGCCCGCACCGCATCGTTGTGGAACCGCCTGGCCATCGGCACCCGGCGTACCGCGGCCGTCAGATCCTTCACAGCTTCTTCACCACCGGGCGCCGCGAGCAGCGCCTCGGCCTGCTCGGGGTCGGCGAACACCGCACGCAGGGCGAGGCTCAGCTCGCTCTCCGCCACCTCACGGTGCTCGTCCTCCGCCTGCCTGGCCACGTGCGAGGCCTGATACAGCAGCAGCGAGGCCGCGGGATCCAGCCGGCCCGAGGTCGCCAGCTCCAGCGTCACCGACGCCCGCCGGACGAGCTGCGCGTCCAGCGCAGCCCGCGCGGCGTCGATCCGGGCGTGCAGGCGGTCCAGCCGGCCGGCCGTCCAACTCAGGTACATCCCGAACAGCACCACGGCCACAGCCGCCCAGATCCACGTAGTCACAGGGCGTAACGCTACCGGGTGCGGCCGGACCGGCCGGCGCCGAGCCCGCGGTCAGCCCGTGAGCGTCGCCTTGCGGTAGGCGGAGCCGTCGACCTCGACGACCTTCGCCGCCGCGTGCAGCCGCCGGCCCGGCGCCAGGGTCACCTGCTCCGCCAGCAGCGCCACCACGGCCTCGGCGAGCCCGGCCTTGGCCTCGGTGGTGCGCCCGGGGAAGACGTGGAACTCCACCAGTACGAGGTCCTGCTTCTCGGTCTCCCCGCCCACCACGACGGTCTCGTCCGCCCGGCGGAACCGGGTCTTGCAGGCCTCGGGGGCGGCGGCCAGGTGCTTGACGGCGAGCGCGTTCAGGGCGCGGCCGAGGGCCGGGCGGTCGAGGTCGTCCGCCAGGCCGGCGGAGTAGTCGACGGAGATCTGGGGCATCGGGGCCTCCGGGTGTCGGACTGGGTCTTCCGGCCACCCTAACCACCCGCCCGGGGCGTCCCCGAACCGCCCCGGGCCCCTCCCCGGACTCCCAGGTCAGCGCGCCGGGTCAGTCCCGCGCCAGGCCCAACCGCCCGCGCCAGCCGGTCCGTTCGTCCTCCACCGCGGCCACCGCGGTGGTGCCGTCGGTGACCGTCTCGTAGACCGCCAGGATGTCCGCGCCGACCGTCGACCAGTCGAAGCGCCGCACGTGCCGGGAGGCGGCCTTGCGCAGCTCCTCCAGCCGGTCCGGGGTGCCCAGCAGCCGGATCGCCGCGGCGGCCAGCGCGGCGGCGTCCTCGACCGGGAACAGTTCGCCGGCGTCGCCGCCGTCCAGGACCTGCTTGAACGCGTCCAGGTCGCTGGCCAGCACCGGCGCACCGGCCGACATCGCCTCGACCAGGATGATCCCGAAGCTCTCGCCACCGGTGTTCGGCGCCACGTACAGGTCGACGCTGCGCAGCAGCCGGGCCTTGTCCCGGTCGCTGACCATGCCGAGGAACTCCACCTGGGCCCGGACCTCGGGGGCGAGGCCGGCCACCGCCTCCTCCTCGTCGCCCTTGCCCGCCACCAGCAGCCGCACGCCGGGACGCGCCGCCAGGATCGCCGGCAGCGCGGCCAGCAGCGTCGGCAGGCCCTTGCGCGGCTCGTTGATCCGGCCGATGAAGCCGATGGTGCCCGGCCCGCCGCCGGCCGCGTCGCCCGTCCAGCGCGGGTCGGGCTCGGCCTCGGCGAAGAAGCCGACGTCGACGCCGTTGGGGATCACCACGGCGTCCCCGCCCAGGTGCTCGACCAGGGTGCGCCGCGCGTACTCGCTGACCGCGATCCGGGCCCGCATCTTCTCCAGGCCCGGCTGCAGGATCGGCGAGGCGGCGATCATCGCCCGCGACCGCGGGTTGGAGGTGTGGAAGGTCCCGACCATCGGGCCGGACGCCGCCCAGGCCGCCAGCATCGACAGGCTCGGCGAAGCCGGCTCGTGCACGTGCAGGATGTCGAAGCGGCCGTCGTTCAGCCAGCGCCGCACCCGGGCCGCCGACAGGATGCCGAAGCTCAGCCGCGCCACCGAACCGTTGTACGGCACCGCGACCGCCCGGCCCGCGGAGACGACGTAGGGCGGCAGCGCCTCGTCGTCCTCGGCCGGCGCCAGCACCGACACCTGGTGGCCGAGTGCGATCAGGTGCTCCGCCAGGTCCCGGATGTGGAACTGCACGCCGCCGGGGACGTCCCAGTCGTAGGGGCAGACGATGCCGATCTTCACCGGGTTCCTCTCTCGCTGCTTCAGGACCCGGCCGGCTCGGCGGCCGGCTCGGTGTCGGGTGCGGGCACCGGGCGCACCGCGGCGGCCGGCTCACGGGCCGCCAGGTCGGCCAGCCAGAGCCGCTGGAGCATGTGCCAGTCCTCGGGGTGCTCGGCGATGCCGTCGGCCCAGACGTCGGCCGTCGCCTGCACCATGGCCGCCGTCCGCTCCTTGCGGTCGCCCTCGGCGGGCGGCAGCACCTCGGGGTGGATCCGGCCGCGCATCAGCGGGCCGTCGTACCAGAGCGTCACCGGAAGCAGCGCCGCCCCCGTGCGCAGGCACAGGGCGGCCGGGCCGGCCGGCATCCGGGTGGCCTCGCCGAAGAAGGTGACCTCGATCCCGGCCTCAGAGAGGTCCCGGTCACCGACCAGGCACACCAGTTTCCCGGCCCGCAGCCGGCGCGCCAGGGTGCCGATGACCGAGACGTCGCTGCCGGTGAGCGGCAGCACCTCCATGCCGAGGCTCTCCCGGTACGCCACGAAGCGCTCGAACAGCCGCTCCGGCTCCAGCCGCTCGGCCACGGTCGTGAAGTGGTGCCCCACGTGCGAGGCCACCCAGGCGCCCGCCAGGTCCCAGTTGCCCATGTGCGGCAGCGCCACCACCGCGCCCCGCCCGGCCTCCATCACCGCGGTGAGGTTCTCCAGGCCCTCGATGACCACACCGTCGGCGATCCGCTGCCGGCTCCAGACCGGCAGCCGGAACGACTCCATCCAGTACCGCAGGTAAGAGCGCATGCCGGCCCGGGACAGCTCGCGCAGCCGGGCCTCGTCCACGCCGGGGCGCACCCGCAGCAGGTTGGCCTCCAGCTGGAGCACCCGCTTGCCGCGCCTGCGCCAGGCCGAGTCCGCGATCCGGTCGAACAGCCCCCGGGCGGCCGGCTCCGGCAGGTGCTTCAGGGCCGCCCAGCCCAGCGCGTACGCCGAGTAGACGACCCGGTCCTTCAGGACGTCGTTCATGCGGCCCCCCGGCTCTGCGCCTCGACGCGGTCCGCCTCGAACGCCTCGCGGCGCACCGTCAGCATCCGCTGGAACACCGTCACCAGGCTGCCCGCCGCGACCAGCCACAGGGCGATCGGCAGCAGCCACTCCACATAGGGCACCCCGAAGGTGTGCAGCCCCGCGACCCCGGCCGCGACCAGGCTGATCACCAGCCGCTCGGCCCGCTCCACCAGCCCGGAGACGTCGCAGGGCAGGCCCTGGCTCTCCGCCCGCGCCTTCGTGTAGGAGACCACCAGGCCGCTGGCCAGGCAGAAGATCGCCACGGCGCAGAGCAGGTCGTTGTCGCCCTGGCCCGCGTACCACATGGCGAGGCCGCCGAAGATCGCCGCGTCGGCGACCCGGTCCAGCGTGGAGTCCAGGAAGGCCCCCCACCGGCTGGTGCGGCCCAGCTGGCGGGCCATGTTCCCGTCCACCAGGTCGGAGAAGATGAAGAGCGTGATCGTGATGGTGCCCCAGAAGAACTCCCCGCGGGGGAAGAACACCAGCGCACCGGCCACCGAACCGGCGGTCCCGATCAGCGTCACCGCGTCCGGGCTCACACCCAGGCGGATCAGAAAGGCGGCGAACGGGGTCAGGACACGTGTGAAGAAGGCACGCGCGTATTTGTTGAGCATGGCCTTCCGGACCGCTCCGATCTCACCAGGTACCCGCCCGGGGCCGCGATCGGCGGCAGGCGGCCGAGTGGATCAGCCCACCCGGCGGACCCATGGTATCCACGCCGGTGGGCTCCGGCGCCCCACACCGGCGCCTGCGCGTCCGGCCCAACTGGCAACTACTCAAAGCACATCAGTACGCACACGGGGTGACGGGCGGAGTACGACGCAGGGCGCGTCCGGGGCACCCCGCCTAGACTTGGAGCGCCCGGCCCATGGCAGCCCCCGTCCCCACGGGAGGAGACCCCGATGCCCGACCGCGCGACCGCGCGCAACAGCGTGCGAACAGGGCAGGCGCCGGTCGTCGAACGCCCCGAACAGCTGCGCAACGTGGTGCTGGTCGGCTGCAGCGGCGTCGGCAAGACCACCCTCGCCGAATCCCTCGCCCTCGCCGCCGGCGCCGTCACCAGGGCCGGCCGGATCCCCGACGGCAACACCGTCTCGGACCACGAGGAGATCGAGCACCGCCAGCAGCGGTCCGTCCAGCTCGCCGTCCTGCCGCTGGAATGGCGCGACACCAAGATCAACCTGCTCGACCCGCCCGGCCACCCCGACTTCGCCGCCGAGCTGCGGGCCGGCCTGCACGCCGCCGACGCCGCCGTCTTCGTGGTCTCCGCCACCGACCCCGTCACCGCCCCCACCCGGGCCCTGTGGCGCGAGTGCACCGACGCGGGGATCCCGCGCGCCGTCGTGGTCGCCAAACTCGACGTCGCCCGCAGCACCTTCGAGGACATCCTGACCAGCTGTCACGACGCCTTCGGCCTCGGCCCGGACACCCTGCGCCCGCTCTTCCTCCCGCTGTACGACGGCGGGCGGCCCACCGGCTCGGTCGACCTGCTCACCGGCCGCCACTACGGCCGCGACGCACCGGCCGCCGACGGGCCGGCGGCACCCCGAGCCCCCGGGCCGGCCGAGGCCGCCGCCCGCGAGAGCCTCGTCGAAGCCATCTCCGGCCAGGACGACACCCTGATGGAGCGCTACCTCGCCGGCGACAGCCTCGACGCCGACGCCCTCGCGGACGGGCTGCGCCGCGAAGTGCTCGACTGCGCCCTGCACCCCGCTCTCGCCGCCACCGAGGACGGCCTCGGCGCCACCGAACTCCTCGACCTGATCGCCACCGCCTTCCCCGGCCCCACCGCCCGCCGGCACCCCGGCACTCCCGCCTGCGACCCCGACGCCCCGCTCGCCGCCCAGGTGATCCGGATCACCGGCGACGCCTACGTCGGCCGGATCAGCCTCGTCCACGTGCTCGCCGGCACGCTGCGCCCCGACATCCACGTCCAGGTCGCCGGGCCCGGCGACGGCGACCCCACCGACGAGCGCGTCACCGCGCTCACCGGCCCCTTCGGCAAGCAGCACCGGCCCGTCCCCGACGCCGTCGCCGGCGACCTCGTCTGCATCGCCAAGCTCACCAGCGCGCACCCCGGCGACACCCTCGGCGAGCCCGGCCGCCCCCCGCTGCGCCTGCCCGTCTGGCCGCTGCCCGAGCCCCTGCTGCCGGTCGCCGTCGAGGCCCACAGCAAGGCCGACGACGACAAGCTGTCACAGGCCCTCGCCCGGCTCACCGCCGAGGACCCGGCCCTGCGGCTGGAACAGAACGCCGACACCCACCAGCTCGTCCTGTGGTGCACCGGCGAGGCGCACGCCGAGGTCGTCCTGGACCGGCTGCGCAGCCGGCACGGCGTCCACGTCGAGACCGTCCCGCACCGGGTCGCCCTGCGCGAGACCTTCGCCACCGCGGCCGCCGGACACGGCCGGCTGGTCAAGCAGTCCGGCGGCCACGGCCAGTACGCCATCTGCGAACTGGAGGTCGAACCACTGCCCGCCGGAGCCGGCTTCGAGTTCCAGGAGCGGGTCGTCGGCGGCAGCGTGCCCAAGCACTTCATCCCCTCCGTCGAGAAGGGCCTGCGCGCCCAGCTCACCAAGGGCGTGGCCACCGGGCACCCGCTGACCGACGTCCGGGTCACCCTGGTGGACGGCAAGGCCCACTCGGTGGACTCCTCCGACTCCGCCTTCCAGAACGCCGCCGCGCTCGCCCTGCGCGACGCGGCCGGCCATGCCGTCATCCGGCTGCTGGAGCCGGTCGCCGCCGTCGGCGTGCTGCTGCCCGACGAGTACCTCGGCGCCGTCCTCGGCGACCTCTCCGCCCGGCGCGGCCGGGTCCTCGGCACCGAGACCGGCGGCCCCGGCCTCACCCTGCTGCGCGCCGAGGTCCCCGAGCTCGAACTCGCCCGCTACCCCGTCGACCTGCGCTCGCTCACCCACGGCACCGCCGGGTTCTCCCGCACCCACCTGCGCCACGAGCCGATGCCCACGGCACTGGCCGACAAGGTCACGGCCGCGGCTGACGACTAGCCAGGGCGCAGGCCCGCGTCCCGCCCGGCAGCCGGTAGCGGTTCGCCGCGACCCAGCGGTACGCCAGGGCCGCCACCGGCCGCACCGGCGCCAGCGCCAGCAGCCCGCCCAGCCAGGCCGGCGCCCCGCCGGAGCGCATCAGCAGCCGCGCCACCGCCTGCGCCCCGCCATACACCCGGCCGCCCGGCGTCACCCAGAGCACCTCCCGCTCGGCCCGCTCCCGCGACACCTCGCCCCGGCCGCTGGCCCGCGCGTCCAGTTCGGCGAGATCGGCGGACCGGTACGCCACCGCGTCCCAGCCGCCCGAGGCCAGCGTCTGGCGCAGGTAGCGCTCCGCCACGGCGACGCACGCCGTGCAGAAGGCGCAGTCTCCGTCGAAGACCAGCACCGGGTCCTTCGTCACTGCTCGGTTCATGAGCCGATCGTCCCCCATCCGGCCGCGGGAACGGCGTCCGACGGCACCGGACGGGCCGTCCGAGGGTGGAAGCCGCCCGATCCGGGGAACGTATGGGAGGCGATGCGAAAAGGCCGGTAACGGACGCTGCGTGACGGCTCTTCAGACGATCACCCGCACGGCGGCCCCGCGGCACGGTAACCTGCCGCTGACAAGGGGAGGAGGGCACACCACCCGTGACCAAACTCGACATGACCCCGGGCGCACAGATACCCCGGACGGATGCCGGCCCGCAGACGGCGGTCACCCAGGCGCTCTCCTCGGCCGCGTACCGCGACTCCGAGCTCTCCGCCTTCGAGGACCTCCAACCGGGCAAGATCAAGGCCGGGCGGTTCAGGCTGCTCCGGCCCAACCTGGGCGAGGCCTTCAGCAAGGCCGTGATCTCCCGGACGCTCGGCGCCAAGCGCAATCCGCTCGTCCCGTCCTTCGGCGTGGACGCCCGGATGGTCGTCCAGCACTGCCTGGCCGCCCAGGAGCTGCGCGACGCCCGCGACCGGCAGCTCACCATCATCACGCTGGTGAGCGGCCTGCTCTTCCTGCCCGGCACCCTGCTCTGGCTCGGCGCCTTCCAGCTCCGCGCCTGGCTGCGGAAGGACGACTCCAGCCGCGACCAGTTCTTCGGCACCCTGGTGCTCGTCGGCGTCGGCCTGATCGCCGTGCTGCTCGCGATCCGGCCTCCGGTCGGCGGCGTCTGGTCGCTGTACTTCCGGGTGATGACGATCGCCCCGGTGGTCGGCTGGTACCTCGCCAAGCGGATCGTGCTGCGCAGCACCCTGGACCTCCGGGCCCGCTGGCTCGCCCTGGTCGAGGGCAACGGGCCCGCCGCGACCGTGCCCAAGGCCGTGCCGCGCGACGACATGGACAAGAAGGCCGCCACCCTCAAGGCCCAGCTCGGCCGCCTGGAGGCCGAGCAGGAGACCAACATCCAGCACTACGCGGGCCCGAAGGGCCTGCTCGGCGCGGGCCGGCGCTGGGGCTCGTGGAACGTCAGCGCGGAGCTGAAGCCCGCCGAGGGCCACCCGGACTTCCGGACGTTCCACACCTGGGACCTCGCCCGCAAGATCTCCGAGCGTCTCGGCGGCCTGCGCCGCAGTGACGTCGCCAACGGCGGCATGCCGGCCTACTCGGTGAACCACTGGGTCGTCCAGCACATCCCCGAGGGCGCGGACGAGATCGGCCGCCCCGGCGGCGCGGACATGGACGGCGACGGCTTCGTGATGCGCGACTTCGCCGTCCAGGCCGTCGCCAACCGGCAGTCCTTCGGCCAGAGCGCGCCGCGGCACTGTGTGGCCGTCCAGTTCGTGATGCACCAGGGGCAGGTCGTCTCCACCGTGACGGTCGAGATCAGCGTGCTCGCCAACATCCTGGAGATCACCGTGGCCGGGCACGCCCTCGGGCCGATCCACGGCCTGTTCACGGGCAAGCCCAAGCCCAAGGAGCTGACCCGCCAGAAGAGCGGCAAGTTCTGGGAGGAGGAGACCATCCAGCTCCCCCTCATCGACAACGACGAAGTGGTGCGCCAGGCCCTGCGCGCGCCGTTCATGCGCGCCCCCGTGCTGCTCGGCTGGCTCGGCGGCGGCATGGGCCTGCCCGAGCCCTTCGGCCTCCGTTCCACCTGGGTCAGCAAGACCTGGGCGAGCCGGGACAAGACCGACGACGTGCTGCGCAGCGCGGCCCCGGTCGTCGCCGCCGTCACGGCCGCGCTGGTCGACTTCCTCGACGAGCACGACGTGGACAGCAGCCGCTTCACCAACCGGGTGGGCATCCTGAAGTCCGAGATGCAGGGCATCCGGCCGTTCCTCTTCGACGAGTACAACGCCGGCTGACGCCGGCCCCGCAACGCCCCGTGGCCCGTACCGTCCGACGACGGTACGGGCCACGGGGCGTTTGCGCGGGCGGTGTCAGCCCCGCGGCCAGGCCTCGGCCAGCATCTTGCGGGTGTCCGCGAGGAGCTGCGGCAGCACCTTGGTGTGGCCGACCACCGGCATGAAGTTGGTGTCCCCGCCCCAGCGCGGCACCACGTGCTGGTGCAGGTGCGCCGCGATGCCGGCGCCCGCCGCCGCGCCCTGGTTCATCCCGATGTTGAAGCCGTGCGCCCCGGAGGCGGCGCGCAGCGCGGTCATCGCGTTCTTGGTGAAGACCGCCAGCTCGTCCGTCTCGGTGGCGTCCAGCTCCGTGTAGTCGGCGACGTGCCGGTACGGGACGACCATCAAGTGCCCGCCGTTGTACGGGTACAGGTTGAGCACGGCGAAGACGGCGTCGCCGCGCGCGATCACCAGCCCCTCCTCGTCGCTCAGCGCCGGGATCGAGCAGAACGGACAACCGTCGTCCGGAGCCGGGCCGGTGGGCTTGTTCTCGCCCTGGATGTAGGCCATCCGATGGGGGGTCCACAGGCGGCGGAAGCCGTCCGGCTCCCCGACGCCCCGTTGCAGTTCCGGCTCACTCGTCATGCTGATCAGCATATTCGCCGCACGCGGCTTGCAAAGCAGCGCGGGGCAGACTCGTGCTGAGCCTGCCCCGCGTCACGTACCCTGCACCGTCACACCTGGACGCGGCGCTCCACGGCGTCGACGATCTCGGCGACGGCCTCGGCCAGCGGCACGCCGTTCTTCTGCTCGCCGTTGCGGTAGCGGAAGGACACCGCGCCCGCCTCGACGTCGTCGTTGCCGGCGATCAGCATGAACGGGACCTTGGACTTCTGGGCGTTGCGGATCTTCTTCTGCATCCGGTCGTCCGAGGTGTCGACCTCGACCCGGATCCCCTGCTTCTTGAGCTCGGCCGCGACCTCCAGCAGGTACGGCACGTGCTCGTCGGTGATCGGGATGCCGGTCACGGTGACGGGGGCGAGCCACGGCGGCATGGCGCCGGCGTAGTGCTCCAGCAGCACCGCGAAGAAGCGCTCGATCGAGCCGAACAGCGCCCGGTGGATCATGACCGGCTGCTGACGGGTGCCGTCCGCCGCGGTGTACTCCAGGTCGAAGCGCTCGGGGAGGTTGAAGTCGAGCTGGATGGTGCTCATCTGCCAGGTGCGGCCGATCGCGTCCGTCGCCTGGACGGAGATCTTCGGACCGTAGAAGGCGGCGCCGCCCGGGTCCGGGACGAGCGGCAGGCCCTGCTTCTCGGCCACCTTGCGAAGGACCTCGGTGGCCTCCTCCCAGGTCTCGTCGGACCCGACGAACTTCTCCGGGTCCTTGGTCGAGAGCTCCAGGTAGAAGTCGGTCAGGCCGTAGTCGCGCAGCAGGCCGAGCACGAAGGTGAGGGTCGAGTCGAGCTCGTCCGCCATCTGCTCACGGGTGCAGTAGATGTGCGCGTCGTCCTGGGTGAAGCCGCGGGCGCGGGTCAGGCCGTGCACGACGCCCGACTTCTCGTACCGGTACACCGTCCCGAACTCGAAGAGGCGCAGCGGCAGTTCGCGGTACGACCGGCCTCGCGCGTCGAAGATCAGGTTGTGCATCGGGCAGTTCATGGGCTTGAGGTAGTAGTCCGTGCCCTCGTCGAGCTGCATGGGGGGGTACATGCCGTCGGCGTACCAGTCGAGGTGGCCGCTCTTCTCGAAGAGCTTCCCCTTGGTGGCGTGCGGGGTGTAGACGAACTCGTACCCCTCCTCCTCGTGCCGCTTGCGCGAGTAGTCCTCCATCGTGCGGCGGATGATGCCGCCCTTCGGGTGGAAGACCGCGAGGCCGGAGCCGATCTCCTCCGGGATGGAGAAGAGGTCGAGCTCGCTGCCGAGCTTGCGGTGGTCGCGCTTCTCGGCCTCGACCAGGAAGTCGAGGTGTGCCTTCAGCTCGTCCTTGGTCGGCCAGGCGGTGCCGTAGATGCGCTGGAGCATCGGGTTCTTCTCGCTGCCGCGCCAGTAGGCGGCCGCGTTGCGCATCAGCTTGAAGGCCGGGATCTGCCGGGTGCTCGGCAGGTGCGGGCCGCGGCAGAGGTCGCCCCAGCACTGCTCGCCGGTCTTGGCGTCCAGGTTGTCGTAGATGGTCAGCTCGGCGCCGCCCACCTCGACGCTGGAGCCGTCCTCGGCGGAGGCGGAGCCCTTGAGGCCGATCAGCTCGATCTTGTACGGCTCGGCGGCCAGCTCCTCGCGGGCGGCCTCGTCGGTGATCACCCGGCGGGAGAACTTCTGCCCCCGCTTGATGATCTCCTGCATCTTCTTCTCGATGGCCTTGAGGTCATCGGGGTGGAACGGCTTCTCGACGTCGAAGTCGTAGTAGAAGCCGTCCTTGACCGGCGGGCCGATGCCGAGCTTGGCCTCGGGGAAGAGCTGCTGCACGGCCTGCGCCATCACGTGCGCGGTGGAGTGCCGCAGGATGTCGAGGCCGTCCTTGCTGCCGATCGCGACGGGCTCGACCTCGTCGCCGTCCTGGACGGCGTACGCGAGGTCCTTGAGCGCGCCGGCGACCCGGGCGGCGATGATCGAGCGGTCGTCGGCGAAGAGCTCGGCGGCCGTCGTGCCCGTGGTCACCACGCGCTCTTCCCGATCGGGTTCGCGGTTGATGATTACCCGGACGTCCGTCACCGGTCTCTCCTGACGTGCTGGATGTATGTGTGACGCAGCACTTCACTGCGCGTTCACGATGGTACCGAGAGCGGAGGCCGCCTCGCGCACCTATACGGCCCCAGGACCTCCCGGGGCTCCGAGGCCGCTTTCCCGCCGCTCCCCCGCTACTCGCCGTCCCCCTCCCCGAGCGTCTTGAGCAGCCGCTCGCGCTCCCCCTCCTCCAGCCGGACGGGCCGGAGGTCGCGGGGGTGGCCGAGCCTGCGGAAGCCGCCGCGCCGCTCCAGCCGGCCGCTCACCTGTACGGGGGCGCCCGCCAGGTGCGCCTCGGCGGCCAGCCGGTACGCGCGGTCCTCCAGCCGGACCCGCACCTCGGCGACCTCGGCGCCGCTCAGCACCCGCAGCCGCACCGAGCCGGGGCCGGCCGGGCCGCCGCGCTTGAGCCGGACGACGGCGCCGACGACGGTGACCTGGACGGCGGGCTCGATCCGCTCCAGCAGTGCGGCGGCCTCCTCCAGGGCGGGCAGGTCGCCGGGCGAGAACTCCAGGGTGATCCGGCGGTCGCCGAACCCGCCGGGGGTGCCGACCGCCGCCGACCAGGCCACCGACACCTGCGCGGCGGTGGAGCCCCGGACGAGCTGCTGGACGGCGTCCACCAGCTCGCGGCTGACGCCGGTCTGCACGGCGTTCTCGAACGCCTCCAGGCCGCCGCTGACCCGCCGGTAGTCGACCGCGTCCCGCAGTGCCTCCAGGGCCCGCACCAGCGTGGTCACGGCGGCGCGGCCCTCCGGCGCGGGCGTGTACGCGGTGAGGCCGCCCACCCCGGCACCGGGCGCCACGACCAGCGCCCGCTCCACGAAGGCCCCGGCGAAGCCGTCGAGCCTGGCCCCGAAGTACGCGGCCCTGGTCCGCCCGGCCTTGGCGGCGGCGGCGAGCATCGCCCGCGCCGCCCGGCGCAGCTCCTCGTCCCCCGCCCAGGGCACCGCCCCGGGCACCCCCGGGACGTCCCGCCGCCACTGGATCTCGTCCCCCGGCACGGTGAGCGCGACCAGGATCGAGCGGGCGGACGGGCTGCGCGATCGGGAGAGCGCGGTGACGGCGTCGGCGAGCAGGTCCACCGCGTCGTCGAACCCGCCGCCGGCCGGCACCAGCAGGCTGGTGTCGGGGTCGGTGTCGCCGGGCGGGGTCCAGCGGCCGTACCTGGCCGTGGGCCCGCCGCGCCGGACCCAGCCGTGCCGGGCCAGCAGCGTGGCCAGCACCACCGGGTCGACCGCCGCCGGGTCCGGCAGGGCCGGCGCTCCGTCCTCGGACATCCGGATACCCGTACCCGTCATGCGTCAGCTCCTCCCAGCAGGGGGCGCAGGGCGCTCACGGGCTGCCGCCCGCGCCGACCCTGGCCATGATCTCGCACAGTGCCCGGTCGTCGAAGACCCTGGCGACCGGCACTCGGACGTTGGTGCGCCGCTGCCCGGTCACCGGGTGGCCGGCCAGGTTGATCCAGTAGCAGCAGTGCCGCAGCTCCAGGGCGTCCGGCCGGGCCGCCAGCCAGTGGTCGACCTGGCGCGGCAGCAGCATGACCACCAGGATCTTCGGCACGGCGACCTGCGCGCGGGCCAGTTTGCGCAGGTGGGCGTTGTCCAGCGTGAAGCTGAAGAAGGGGCCGGCCGGGGCGGCGGCGATCTGCTGGGTGGCCTTCAGCTGGATCTTGATGGTGACCTCGTCGTCGACCGCGTGGGCCGCCGAGCCGTGGCTGACCTGCCAGTCGATCCCGTTGTCCGGGAACGGCTGCGAGAGCGAGCAGCCGGCCGCGGCGGCGACCGCGTGCAGGTAGGCCACCTGGAGGGTCTCCATGCAGGCCGTGGTCGCCAGGTTGCCGCGCAGCACGGCCGCCGTCTCCTCGGGCCGCGGTTGTGTCAGCGCCATGGCTGCCGCCTCCCCCCGCCTGGGCGCGTGGCCGGTCCGGATTCGAACAGACCTCCATCGGAATGATCCCCGAGGCCGCCGCCACCAAACGGTTGAGTGGCCGTCAGAACGGGGTATCACCAGTGCAGGACGAGACCGGGCGGGTGTGCACCGCCGGTCCTCGGCGGTGCACCGCCCGCCCGGTCTCCCCGGCCCTGGCAGAGAGAGCGCAGCAGTACCCGAAGTACCTGAGGGGCAGTCATGCAGCAGCAGTGGTTCGCGGGCCCGCTCGCCTCCTTCGACACCGAGACCACCGGCGTGGACGTCGAGACCGATCGCATCGTCTCCGCCGCCCTGGTCGTCCAACTCGCGCCCGGGGCCGCCCCGCAGGCCGCCACCTGGCTCGCCGATCCGGGGGTGCCGATCCCCGACGGCGCCCGCGCGGTACACGGCATCACCGACGAACACGTCCGCGCCCACGGGCGGCCGCCGCGCACCGTGGTGGCGGAGATCGCCCGCGCGCTCGGCGAGCAGGCGCGGGCCGGGACGCCGCTGGTGGTGATGAACGCGCCGTACGACCTGACGCTGCTGGACCGGGAGTTGCGCCGCCACCGGGGCGCCTCGCTGACGGACTTCCTGGGCGGCGCCGAGCTGGTGATACTCGATCCGCGGGTGCTCGACAAGCACATCGACCGCTACCGCAAGGGCCGCCGGACGCTCACCGACCTGTGCGCGCACTACGGCGTGGAGCTGGCCGGCGCGCACGACGCCTCGGCGGACGCGACGGCGGCGATGGGCCTGGTCCGGACGATCGCCGCCCGCTACCCGGGCGCGCTGGGCGGATTGAGCCCGGGCGAGCTGCACCTGCGGCAGCGGGTGTGGCACGCGGCGCAGGCCCGCGGGCTGCAGAACTGGTTCGACCGCTCCGGCACACCGGAGCGGGTGGACCTCTCCTGGCCGCTGCGCCCGGTGCGTTGCGCGTGCGGTCGGCGGCTGTCGGCGGAGCACCGCTGCGAAGCGGCGGCGTGACATGCGACAGGCCCCGACCGGCGATTCGGTCAGGGCCTGCTGCTGTCCGGTGGGCGATACTGGGATCGAACCAGTGACCCCTTCGGTGTGAACGAAGTGCTCTCCCGCTGAGCTAATCGCCCGGGTGCAGGGAAAACATTACCGCATCCCGAAGGCTGCTCCGAACACCCCGCCCGCCGGGCCGGCGGGCTCCGGCAGCCCCGCCGGGGTCAGGACAGCTTCCACGGCATGGTCAGCCCGTACTTCCACAGGTACCAGCCGCCGAGCGCCGCGATCACCGTCAGCCCGATCGCGGTGAGCGTGATGTTGCGGCGCCGCACCCGCGGATCCATCGCCTTCTGCGCGGCCTCGGCCACCTTGCGCCTGGTCCAGCGCAGGGCCAGCTGGGCCCAGACGAACTCGGTCGCCCAGATGCCCATGCCGAGGAAGATGACCACCCAGCCCGGCCCGGGCAGCGGCAGCATCACCACGCCGAGCGCCACCACGGCGAGACCGGCGAGGAAGATCACCACCTGCCAGCTCAGGTGGAGCGGCCGCGAGCGCCTGATGAAGTGCGGCGCCCGGGAGCCCAGCGGCCGGCCCCCGTCCTGCGTGTCCGGCGCCTCCTCCGGACCCCCCGTCCCGTCCACCACGGCCTCCCCCGATCTCGTGTTGTCGCTTCGTACAGCCATGCCGAGAAAACTAGCCGAGAACGGCCCCCGGTAATCGGTCGCCCCGCGTGCCGTGGCGATTCCGCAATGCTCCGGAAGGGGTACGACTCGCGCTCGAATCGGGACAGAGGGGTTTACATCGGTCGTGGAGGTGGGATGGTCCGTTCGCCGACGTGCGAATCCCCGAGCGCACACTGAGCGAAAGGCCATGGCGCTTATGAACACCACGGTCAGCTGCGAGCTGCACCTGCGCCTCATCGTGTCCAGCGAGTCCTCGCTGCCCGTCCCCGCGGGCCTGCGCTACGACACCGCCGACCCCTATGCCGTGCACGCCACCTTCCACACCGGCGCCGACGAGACCGTCGAGTGGGTGTTCGCCCGAGATCTCCTTGCGGAGGGGCTGCACCGACCGACCGGTACCGGAGACGTCCGGGTGTGGCCCTCGCGCAGTCACGGCCAGGGAGTGGTCTGCATCGCGCTGAGCTCTCCGGAAGGAGAAGCCCTGCTGGAGGCCCCGGCCCGCGCGCTTGAGTCTTTTCTCAAGCGGACGGACGCCGCGGTGCCACCCGGCACCGAACACCGTCACTTCGACCTCGACCGGGAGCTGTCGCACATCCTCGCCGAAAGCTGACTTCGCCGCAGGGCCCACCCCGCCGCACGGCGAGGTGGTCGTCCCTGCCGGAGCGCGGCCGTCCTACTCGGGGGCACGGCCGCACGTCCTGCCGCACACCACGCGGCCTCGGGGCCGGTTCCCGGTCCGCTCCCACCGGAGCGGACCGGGAGGCCGGATCACCCGGGCAG
>NZ_JBHUWW010000158.1:0-18306 GCF_042669755.1 Kitasatospora sp. NPDC057223
CCGGGCCCGGCGTTCCCGGCGTGGCCGGGCCCGGCGGCGCGGTAGAGAGTGGACGGTGTGGGGAGCGGCCCGTCTGCCGCTCCCGAGGAGTGATGCCATGGCCGGCCGCGCCCTGCCGGACGCGCCGTTCCCGCCGTACCTGCCCAGGCGGGCCCGGCGGCTGCTGGCGGCCGCGTACGTGCTGCTGGCGGGTGGGGTCGTCGCCGACGTCGTGTCCGGCCCGGGGACGACGGTGTCGCCGGTGCTGGCGGCCGTCCCGGTGCTGGCGGGCGCGACCACCCGGGCGGCCAGGGTGCCGTTGCTGGCCGGCCTGCTGGCGACGGCAGCCGTGGTGCTGCTCGCGCTCACCAACTCGGGCGTCGCGGTGTCGGTGCACGTCACCGCACTGATCGCGGTGCTGGCGGCGACGCTGGCGAGCGCCGCGAACGTGGTGCTGGTGGCGGCCCGCGAACGGGAGCTGGTGCAGGTCCGGACGGTGTCGGAGGCCGCGCAGCGGGCCTTGCTGCGCCCGCCGCCGGAGCGCTCCGGGCGGGTGCGGATCGCGGTGCGGTACGCGGCGGCCGCGGCCGAGGCCCGGATCGGCGGCGACCTGTACGACGTGGTGCAGCTGCCGGACGGCCTGCGGATCATGCTCGGGGACGTGCAGGGCAGCGGCCTGGGGGTGGTGGAGACGGCGGCGGACGTACTGGGCGTGTTCCGCGAGGCGGCCAGGACCGAGCCCGAGCTGCCCGTGCTCGCGGGCAGGCTGGACGCGGCGCTCGCCCGGCGCCCGCGCCCGGGGGGCGGGCGGTTCGTCACGGCGGTGCTGGCCGGCGTGCCCGCCGGGCCGGGCCCCGTCGAGCTGGTCAACTGCGGGCACCCGCACCCGATGCTGCTGCGGGCGGGCCGGGTGCGGGAGCTGGAGCCGCCGGAGCACGCGCCGCCGCTGTCGCTGCTGGGCCTGGTCGGCGGCCGGTACGCGGCGGCGGGCTTCGAGCCGCTGCCGGGTGATCTCCTGCTGCTGTACACCGACGGCGTCTCGGAGGCCCGGGACGCCGCCGACCGGTTCTTCCCGTTGGCGGAGCGGCTGGCGGCCCTGGCCGGGCGGGATCCGGGCGACGTCCTGGACGAGCTGCTCGCGGAGGTCCGGGCGTACGCCGACGGCGGGCTGGACGACGACGCGGCGATGCTGGCGCTGCACTGGGAGCGGTGAGGTCACCTGCGGCGCGGCGGCAGCGGCAGGAAGGCGCTGGTGCGGGCCGCGTACTCGGCCCAGCCGGGTTTGGTCTCGCTCAGCTGCCGCTCCAGCATCGGCTTGCCGCTGCCGTTGACCAGTAGGTACGTCATCAGCAGCGGGCTGGGCAGGGTGGCCAGGCCGAGCGCCGAGTCGGCGGCGAGCAGGAACAGGCCCCACCACACGCAGGCGTCCCCGAAGTAGTTGGGGTGCCGGGTGTACCGCCAGAGGCCGCGGTCCATCACCTGGCCGCGGTTCGCCGGGTCGGCCTTGAACCGGGTGAGCTGGTGGTCGCCGACGCCTTCGAAGAACAGGCCGACGGCCCAGAGCGCCGTGCCGGCCCAGGCGAGCGGGCCGGGCGGCTGCGGCAGCTGCTGGGCGACCTGGACGGGCAGCGAGACGAACCACAGGATGCCGGCCTGGAGCAGGTAGACCTTGCGCAGCGCGTACGCGGTGCGGCGCTCGGCGGGGGCGCGGGCGAGCATCCGGGCGTAGCGCGGGTCCTCGGGTGCTCCGCGCGAGCGGCGGCCGATGTGGACGGCGAGCCGCAGCCCCCAGAGCACCACCAGTACCGTCGCGAGCAGCCGGCGCCCCGGATCGCCGTGGCCGGCGGAGCAGGCGTAGCCGGTCAGTGCCACCGCGGCGAAGCCGAGGCCCCAGGCCACGTCCACCACCCGGTGGCGGCCGGTGCGCGCGCCGACGGCGAAGGCGGCGAGCATCACGGCGAGCGCGGCGCCCAGGGTGGCCGCCAGGCCGATCACGAGTGCGCCCGCGTCCACGCCGCTCACCGGGCCGCCGCCCCGGCTGCGGTCCGGGCGCTCACGGCTGCTCCTCGCGGGTGAACAGCAGGTGCTGGACGTCCAGGTAGCCCGTGCGGAAGCCCGCCTCGGAGTACGCCAGGTACAGCTCCCACATCCGGTGGAAGACGTGGTCGAAGCCGAGGGCGGCGACCTCGTCGGCCCGTTCCGTGAACCGCTCGCGCCACAGCCGCAGGGTCTGCGCGTAGTGCGGTCCGAAGGCCTGGCTGTGCGTCAGCCGGAGGCCGGTGTGTTCGGCGGCGCTCTGCGCGAGGCCCTCGGTGGACGGGATCTGCCCGCCGGGGAAGATGTACTTGAGGATCCAGGTGTAGGTGCCGGCGCTGGCGAGCATCCGCTCGTGCGGCATGGTGATCGCCTGGAGGGCGGCGCGTCCGCCCGGGACGAGGACGCGGTCCAGGGTGGCGAAGTAGGCGGGCCAGTACGGCCGGCCGACGGCTTCGATCATCTCCACGCTGACCACCGCGTCGTACCGGCCCTCGGCGGAGCGGTAGTCGCAGAGCCGGACGTCGACCCGGCCTTCGTGGCCGGCGTCCGCGATCCGCCGCCGGGCCAGGGCGCGCTGCTCCTCGGAGAGGGTCAGGGTGACCACGTGCGCACCGCGGTCGGCGGCGCGCAGCGCCAACTCCCCCCAGCCGGTGCCGATCTCCAGCAGGCGGCTGCCGGGCCCGACCCGGGCGAGGTCGAGCAGCCGGTCGATCTTGCGGTGCTGGCCGGGCTGCAGGGCTCCCCATTCGACCCGAGGCAGCTGCGCGACGTCGGTGGGGAACAGTGCCGAGGAGTAGGTCATGGACGGGTCGAGGAACAGCGCGAACAGCTCGTTGGAGAGGTCGTAGTGCCGGCCGATGTTGCGCTGCGCGTTCTCCGGGCTGGGCCGCTCGGCCGCCGGCGGGCGCTGGGCGTGCCAGCGGCGCAGGCCCTGCAGGCGGGGCGGCACCAGGGTGCCGGGCGAGGCGGCCAGCGCGGTGAGCAGGGGCACCAGGTCGGGCGAGTCCCAGTCGCCGGCCTGGTAGGACTCGCCGAAGCCGATGAGTCCGCCCGCGCCGATCCGCCGGTGGAAGTCCGACGGCCGGTGCAGGCGCAGCGTCGGCGCGCCGTCCGGGGCGGCCACCAGGGTCCGGCCGCCGGGCAGTTCGACCCGCAGGCCGAGCCGGCGGGCGATGCTGCGGACCAGCCGGGCGGCGACGGCGGCGCGTACCGGGCCGCCCGGCACCCGGGCCACGTCCGGCCAGCGCAGCAGGTCGACCTCGGGGTTCTCGGCCGGCAGTGCCTGCGGCCGTCCGGGGGCCCGGTCGGGGCGGTAGGTGCTGTAGGTCGTCACGGCAGCGGGGCTTCTTCCTTGGCGTGGGAGGCGGTCGCGGGGCAGGCGGGGCGGGGCTGGACGGGCAGTCCGCGCAGCAGCAGGCGGATGCCCTGGTAGCGGATGTGCAGGGAGACGGCGAGGGTGGAGAACGGGTGGCGGACGGCGGCCCGCAGCAGCTCCCGGGTGGTGGCCGGCCTGCGGGTGCCGTGCAGGTGGGCGGTGAAGGCCCTGGCGCCGGCGCGCCGCAGGTGGATGGTCAGGTCGAGCACGGCGCCGGGGGCGGGCATCCGCATCAGGTACTCGCCGTCCACCGGGAAGAACGGGGAGACGTAGAACTCCTTGGCGACCGCGGCGCTTGCGTCGGTGCCGGCGCGCAGCAGGTACCGGTGCTGCCCGCCGTAGGTGTTGTGCACCTCGGCGACGGTGCAGAGCAGCGAGCCGTCGGGCGCGTGGCACCAGTAGACGGTGAGCGGGTTGAAGACGTGGCCGAGCGAGCGCGCGTGCGCGAGCATCAGCACCTGCCCGCCGGCCAGGTCGATGCCCTGCCCGGCGAGGTACTCCTCGACGCCCCGGCGCAGCGGCCCGGGGCCGCCGGCGCCGTGGTCCTCGGCGCGGAAGCGGGCCAGTGGGCGCAGCGGGGCGGGGAGCCGGGGCGGCCGGTCGACGTCGATGAGCCACAGGTAGGTGCGGTGGGTGAAGGCGTGCCGGACGGGGCCGGTGCGGACGTGGCTGATCCGGCAGTCGTAGAGGGCCGCGCCCGCACCACGGGCGCGGTCGGGCGGGAGCCGGGTGCCGGGGCTCACCGTACGCTCACCCCCGCCAGTGCCCGGGCGGCCAGCACGCCGGAGCGGCAGCCGTCCTCGTGGAAGCCCCAGCCGTGGTAGGCCCCGGCGTAGGCGGTGCGGGCGGTGGTGAGTTCCGGCAGCCGGCGCTGGGCGGCGACGCTGGCGGGGGTGTAGAGCGGGTGGCGGTAGGCCATCCGGGCGAGGACCTGCCCGGGCGGGACGGGGTGGTCCCGGTCCTCGTTGAGGGTGACGACGTAGTCCTCGGCGGTGTCCAGGCCGAGCAGGCGGTTCAGGTGGTAGCTGACCTGGACGCGGTCGGCGCGGCCGGAGCAGTCGGCCATCCGGTAGTTCCAGGAGGCGCGGGCCCGGGGCGCGGTCGGCAGCAGTCCCGCGTCGCGGTGCAGGACGGTGGGGTTGAGCGAGTAGCCGAACGCGCCGAGCACCTCGCGTTCGGCGGCCGTCGGGTCGGCCAGCAGGCCCAGCGCCTGGTCGGGGTGGGTGGCGATGACCACGGCGTCGAAGCCGGCCCGCTCCCCCGCCGCCGTGGTGATCTCCACGCCGTCCGGGTGGCGGCGGACGGCGCGGACGGGCGTGGCCCGGCGGACGGCGGTCAGCCGGGCGGCGACCTTGTCGACGTAGGTGCGCGAGCCGCCGACGACGGTGCGCCAGGTCGGTGAGCCGGTGACCGCGAGCAGGCCGTGGTTGTCGAGGAAGGCGAACAGGTAGCGGGCCGGGTACTCGCCCGCGACGTCCGGGGCGCAGGACCAGACGGCGGACACCAGCGGCGTCATGAAGTGGCTGGTGAAGTACGACGAGAAACCTCCCTCGGCGAGGAACCGGGTGAGCGTGACGGTGTCCGCGGCGGGCCGGGTGTCGGCCAGCAGGCGCCGGGCCCGGCGGTGGAAGCGCGGCACCTCGGTGAGCATCCGCAGGTAGTCGGGGCGCAGCGCCAGGGCGGGCCGGGCGAGCAGGCCGCCGGGGCCGCGGGCGCCGGCGTACTGGAGGCCGCAGCCCCGGCAGTCGACGGACATGCTCATCTCGCTGGCCCGGGTGGCGACGCCGAGCTCGCGGAACAGCTCGACCAGGTGGGGGTAGGTGCGCTCGTTGTGCACCAGGAAGGCGGTGTCGAGCGGGATCGTCCGCCCGTCGGCGCCGGTCACCTCCTGGGTGTGGGCGTGGCCGCCGAGCCGTTCGTCCGACTCGAACAGCTCGACCTCGGCGCCGGCCAGTTGCAGCCGGTAGGCGGCGGTCAGGCCGGCCACTCCGCTGCCGATGACCGCCGTCCGGCCGCGCTGCTCGCGGTGGCGCGCCCGGCGCCCTCCGGCCTCGTCACCCGCGACCACGGCCGCTGCGGCATGCTCGGGCACGCTCACGCACGCCCCTCCGATCCCTCGGGCCCTCCCGGTGGCGGGAGGGCCTCCATTTCCCCTGGACACCCCCTGTTCGGAGCAGTCGGCGGAACGGATTGGCGAGGGCGGGGAATTCGCTCAGGCGAACGGCATCAGCATCACCGGCGTGCTGGTCGGCGCCGGCGACCCGCCGGACGGCTCGACGGTGACGCCGATCCCGGCGGCGCCGCCGATCGGCCCGCTGAGCAGGACGGCTCCGCTGGAGGAGGGCAGCAGGCCGGCCGGCCGCATCGTGCCGGCGTCGTCGAACCAGAGCTGGTACGTCTTGCCCTGCGGCAGTGCGGGCAGGTTGCCGGCGAGGAATCCGGCCTGCCCCCGGCTCTGCGACCAGACGGCGGTGCCGACGCCGGTGCCGGCCGTGGCGGTGGTGGTCCGGGCGTCCGGCGCGGTGAGCAGCGAGCTGAACGCCAGGGACTGGTCCCGGACCTGCGCGGCCTGCTGTTCGGCCTGCTGGGCCGCCTGGTGCTCGTTGACCGCGACGCCGCCGAGGCCGACGGCGACCGCCACCGAGGCGGCCAGCGCGAACTTGGGCCAGGACCGGGCGAAGCGGCTGCGGCGCCCGGCGGCCGGTGCCTCGTCGTGGTCGGGGTCGCCGCCCGGGCCGAGCTGGCGGACGGAGCCGATGCCGGTCATCACCCGGGCCCGCAGTTCGGGCGGCGGAGTGATCGTCTCGGCCGCGCCGAGGCGGGCCAGCGCGGCCCGGAACTCCTGCACCTCCAGGGTGCAGGCGGGGCACTGTGCCAGGTGGCGCTCGAACTCCCGGGCCTCCCCCACCGGCAGTGCGTGGGCGGCGTAGGCACCGGTGAGCGTGTGCAGATCTGCGGCCGTGGTCATGACCCCACCCCCAGGCAGTCGCGGAGCCGGATCAGTCCGTCCCGCATACGTGTCTTGACGGTGCCCAGCGGCACCCCGAGCATCTCGGCGGTCTCCCGGTAGGAGCAGCCCCGGTAGTACGCGAGGGTGACCGACTCGCGCTGGAGTTCGGTCAGCATCTTCAGGCAGCGCCGGACCTGCTCGCGCTCCAGCCGGTGTTCGACCTGCTCGGCGACCTCGTCGTAGGCCGGTACGTGGGCCTGGGCGGCGGCCCGCCGGTCGCGGTCGGCGGCGGCCTGCGCGCTGCGCACCCGGTCGACGGCGCGGCGGTGGGCGAGGGTGAGCACCCAGGCCATCACCTCGCCGCGCTCGGGCTGGTAGCGGGCGGCGGAGCGCCAGATCTCCAGCATCACCTCCTGGGTGACCTCCTCCGACTGCGCCGGGTCCCTGAGCACCCGGCGGACCAGGCCGAGCACCGGCCCGGCCACCGCGTCGTAGAGGCGCCCGAAGGCGTCCTGGTCGCCGAAGGAGACCTTGGCGAGCAGCTCCTTCAGGTCGGGTCCGCGGCGCTGCGGACCGGAGAGGTGGACCACCGCGTTCACCGCGCCACCCCCCGACAGCCGGCGCCCCGCACCGTCGGTCGCTGGCGCAGGGCCGGCGGGCGGTCCTGCTCTCGGGTCGCGGGCATGGCGGGCCTCCTGTGGGGCATCGGGACGGACTTCGCACCGGGCCCGGAACCGTACACGGGGGCCTGGCTCCCCTTGTTCGGTGCCGGTGTCCACGCGGATTGGCCGCGGTGTGCGATTTCCCGGCAAGCTGTGCCGCCGCACCCGATCCTTCCAGCCCGCGGCGCCGAATACCCGGTGGCGGCGCCGCCGCGACCCGGGCCGGCCGGGCCGGCGGGAGCCACCGCGCCGGATGGCCGACATCACGCCGGGCGGCGATCATCAGGCTGACGCACCACCGCCCGGCGGGCCCACCCGGAGGTACCAGACATGCCCGAGCGCGCAGAGAGCGAGCACCGCACCGTTCTGGTGACCGGTGCCACCGGCTACATCGGCGGCCGGCTCGTCCCCGAGCTGCTGGCCGCCGGCCACCGGGTGCGCTGCCTGGTCCGCGATCCCGGACGGCTGCGTGACCTGCCGTGGCGGGGCGAGGTGGAGAGCGTCAAGGGCGACGTGACCCGCCCCGGGACGCTGCCCGCCGCGTTCGAGGGCGTCGAGGTCGCGTACTACCTGGTGCACGCGCTCGGCACCGGCCCGTCCTTCGAGCAGCGCGACCGGGACGCCGCCGAGGCCTTCGGGCGGGCCGCCGCCGAGGCCGGCGTCGGGCGGATCGTCTACCTCGGCGGGCTCGTGCCGGCCGGCGTACCCGACGCCGAGCTCTCCCCGCACCTGCGCTCGCGGGCCGAGGTGGGCCGGATCCTGCGCGGCGGCGGGGTGCCGACCGCGGAGCTGCGGGCCGCCGTGATCCTCGGCTCCGGCTCGGTCTCCTTCGAGATGCTGCGCCACCTCACCGAACGGCTGCCCGTGATGGTCACGCCGAGCTGGGTGGGCACCCGGATCCAGCCGATCGCCGTCCGCGACGTGCTGCGGTACCTGGTGGCCTGCGCGCTGCTGCCGCCCGGGGTCAACCGCAGCTTCGACGTGGGCGGGCCGGACGTGCTGACGTACCGGGAGATGATGCTGCGCTACGCCCGGGTGGCGGGCCTGCCCCGCCGGGTGATCGTGCCCGTGCCGGTGCTGACGCCGAGTCTGTCCAGCCACTGGGTCGGCCTGGTGACGCCGGTGCCGAGCGGGCTGGCCCGGCCGCTGGTCGAGTCGCTGCGGCACGAGGTGGTCTGCGGCGAGCACGACATCGCCGCGTACTCCCCCGATCCGCCCGGCGGCCTGACCGGCTTCGACGAGGCCGTCCGGCTCGCCCTCAAGCGCATCCAGGACGCCGACGTGGCCACCCGGTGGTCCTCGGCCTCGCTGCCGGGCGCCCCGAGCGACCCGCTGCCGACCGACCCGGACTGGGCGGGCGGCAGCCTGTACGAGGACGACCGGGAGCTGGCGGTGGACGTGCCGCCGGCCGCGCTGTGGGACGTGGTGGAGGGCATCGGCGGCGAGAACGGCTGGTACTCCTTCCCGCTCGCCTGGGCGCTGCGCGGCCAACTGGACCGGCTGGTCGGCGGGGTGGGCCTGCGGCGCGGCCGGCGCGATCCGGCGCGGCTGCGGGTCGGGGACTCACTGGACTTCTGGCGGGTCGAGGAGATCGAGCCGGGGCGGCTGCTGCGGCTGCGCGCCGAGATGCGGCTGCCGGGGCCGGCCTGGCTGGAGCTGCGGGTGGAGCCGGGCGAGGACGGCGGAGCGGTCTACCGCCAACGGGCGCTGTTCCACCCGCTCGGGCTGGCCGGGCACGCCTACTGGTGGTCGGTGGCGCCGTTCCACGCCGTGGTGTTCGGCGGGATGGCGCGCAACATCGCCGCCCGGGCCCGCGCCCAGTACGCCGCCGGCGCACCGGACCCTGTTTCAACTCCCAGCTCAGAGGCATGATTTCACTCGTAGGAGTGAGATCGAGATCCGCACCCATCCGGCCCCCTGGCGGCGCCGAATGGGGGGTGTGAGCAACGAGACCGGCAGCACGCCGGACACCCCCGGCGGATCCCGTCCGCGACGCCTGCGAGCCCTGGCGGCCCGCACGGCGGGCGCGGCGGCCGTCGGAGTGGCGGCGGCCGCCTCGGCGATCGCGCTGGGCGAACTGGTGTCGGCCTTCACCGGCCCGGCGAGTGCCCCGGCACTGGCGGTCGGGTCGGCGGCGATCGACCTGACGCCGACTCCGCTCAAGGAGTACGCGATCCGCAGTTTCGGCACCAACGACAAGACGGTGCTGCTCGGCGGGATCTACCTGACCCTGGCGGCGCTGGCCGTCCTGGCCGGGCTGATCGCGGTGCGGCGCCGGTGGGCCGGCGCCGCCCTGTTCGTCGCGTTCGGCGGGGTCGGTGCCTGGGCCGCGCTCTCGCGGAGCACGGCAGGGCCTTCGTACGTCCTGCCGTCACTGGCCGCCGGGCTGGGCGGCGCGGCCGTGCTGGTCCTGCTGGCCGGCCGCTACCGGCGGGCGGCGGCTGCGGCCGCCGCCGGGCCGGAGGGCGCAGCGGAGCGGCCGGGCCCCGGCCGGCGGCAGTTCCTGGTCGCCACCGGCGGCACCCTGGCGTTCGCCGCCATCGCCGGCTACGGCGGCCGGGAGCTGTCCCGGGCACGCGAGGACGTCAGCGGGGCGCGGCTCGCGGTGCGGATACCGCCGCCCCTGCTGCCCGTACCAGCGCTGCCGGCCGCCGTGCACCCCGCCGTGCCGGGCCTGTCGTCCTTCGTCACCCCGAACGCCGACTTCTACCGGGTCGACACGGCGCTCACCCTGCCCCGGATCGACCCGGGCCGCTGGGCCCTGCGCGTGCACGGCCTGGTGGACCGGCCGCTGCTGATCAGCTTCGACGAGCTGCTGCGGCGACCGCTGGAGGAGCTGGACCACACCCTGTCCTGCGTCTCCAACGAGGTCGGCGGCCCGTACCTGGGCACCACCCGCTGGCTGGGCGCCTCGTTGCCCGCGCTGCTCCGCGAGGCGGGGGTGCGGGCCGGGGCGGACCAACTGGTCGGCCGTTCCAAGGACGGGATGACCATCGGCACGCCGCTGGACGGCGTGCTGGACGGCCGCCGGGCACTGCTCGCCGTCGCCATGAACGGCGAGACGCTCCCGGTCGCGCACGGGTTCCCGTGCCGGACGGTGGTGCCCGGCTTCTACGGCTACACCTCCGCCACCAAGTGGCTGGTCGACCTGGAGGTCACCACCTTCGCGGCGTACGACCCGTACTGGGTCCAGCGCGGCTGGGACCGCAGCGGCGTCGTCCGGACGGCCTCGCGGATCGAGGTGCCGGCCGGCTTCGCCCGGCTCCCGGCCGGGACGGTCACGGTGGCGGGGACGGCCTGGGCCACCCACCGCGGGATCGCCGCGGTGGAGGTCCGGGTCGACGACGGCCCGTGGGCCGAGGCCACCCTCGCCGCCGACGCCGGGCCCGACCTGTGGCGCCAGTGGAGCTACGACTGGACGGGCGCACGGCCCGGTACCCACACCCTCCAGGTCCGCGCCACCGATGCCACCGGGGCCGTCCAGCCGCAGGCGCGCGCGACCCCCTACCCGAGCGGCGCCACGGGCTGGCACAGCACCGTGGTGACCGTCGTCTGACCACTTCTCGACCGAATCCGCCCGACAGCAACCTTCCGCCGGCCACGGCCACGGCACCGCCTTGCCCGGAACCGGCCACCCAACAGGAGTTGACCACCATGTCCGTCACCAGCACCCGCACCCGCGCCGCCGCCGCCCTGCTCGCCGCCGGCGCCCTCACCCTCGGTCTCACCGCCTGCGGCAGCAGTGGCGACTCGTCCTCGTCGAGTGCCAAGAGCGGATCATCGGCCTCGTCCGCCGCGTCGTCCATGGCATCCGCGCCGACCACCCCGATGGCGACGGCGGCCGCCGTGAGCGAGCCGTTCGGCGCCGCCTGCGCGGCCGTGCCGAAGGACGGCGCGGGCAGCTTCACCGGCATGGCGCAGGACCCGGTCGCCACCGCGGCCTCCAACAACCCGCTGCTGTCCACCCTGGTGACGGCCGTGAAGGCGGCGGGCCTGGTCGACACCCTCAACTCGGCCAAGGGCGTGACGGTCTTCGCCCCGACCAACGACGCGTTCGCCAAGCTGCCGAAGGCCACCCTGGACGCGGTGCTGGCCGACAAGGCGCAGCTCACCAAGATCCTGACCTACCACGTCACCCCGGACAGCCTGGCGCCGACCGCGCTGGCGGGCAGCCACAACACCCTGGAGGGCTCCGCCCTCTCCGTGGCCGGCTCCGGTGAGGCCTTCACCGTCAACGGCAACGCCAAGGTGCTGTGCGGCAATGTGCACACGGCCAACGCGACCGTGTACATCGTCGACACCGTCCTGATGCCGGCGTCCTGAGGATCCGGGCTGGGCCGGCCCGCCGCCGCGGGTCAGCCCAGCTCGTACTCCAGCAGGTAGGAGTGCGCGCCGTCGTCCTGACGGATCTCGAAGGTGCCGGTGAGGCCCGCCAGTTCGCCCGAGCCGGTGCCCGGCACCACCCGGACGGCGAGCCGCTCGCCGTGGCTGCCCGGCGCGCTGTGGTGGAGCACGAAGGAGCCCTTGCGGCCGTCCAGCTCCCCGGTGAACCGCTCGACGGCGACGTACACCACTGGGGCTCCGGCGCCGTCCGCGACCGTCAGCATGGTGACCGTGCTGCTGCCCGTCAGCGCCCCGGTGAACGCCTTCGCGAGGGTGACCCGGCCGAGGGCGGCGCCCGGCGCGTCGTCGATCACCTCCGGCTCCCACGACGTGACCTCGAACGCCCCGCTCGCCTTCGTACCCATGACGCTCCGCCCCTCAGTTGCCCGACAGTCCCGGCCAAGGCTGGCACGCGCCACCGACAACGCCGGGGACACGCGCCACCGGCGTGTTGTCCGCCCCGCGCGGACGCGCCGAAAACCCCTGGCAGGCCCGGAGCCGGGGCGCTACGCTCCCCGCGATGACTACTCACTCCGTTCCGAGATCGGGGGTACCGTCCGCGCAAGGTGAGTGCTGATGCTCACTCACCTCGCGAACGGGAACTCCCGCCGTTCCTTCTGGCTGCGCGTGCGTGAGTACGCCGTGCCGCCCTCCATGATCGAGACCGCGACCGCCCGGCGCTCCGCCGGGGACTGGGGCGGTGCCTGCGCCGCCGCGGGCTTCGACGTCGATCTCGACCTGCGCTCGGTGGCGCGCGCCCACGGCCGGGAGCTGGCAGCCCGTGTCCGGGCCGATCTCCGCCGGCTTGCTCCCGACCTGTTGCGCTGGCACCTGCCGAGGATCGCCCCCGACGGGCTGCTCCGGCCGGGCCTGACCAGCACGCTGGCCCGGTACGACAGGGCCGGCGGGGGCGGCCCGGTGCACCTGGTGGCCCGGACGGCGCCCGCCTGGGCGGACGCCGGTCAGCGGATCAGCCTCGGGCTGTGGGACGGGACGCCCGCCGACGGCGGCCGTCGTCCCCCGCATCCCGACCAGCGGTTCCGGCTCGACCTGCACCGCCACCTGTGGGACGCCGGCCGGGCACCCGAACTGCGGGCCCGCTCCGGCGCCGACAGCCCGGAGCCTTCCGCACCAGGCCTGCCGGACATCCTCGAAGCACTCCCGCCGGGGCGCAGTTGCGCCGTCGACCGGTGGGCGGCCGAGGCGGCACTCCTGCTCCGCGCCGACGGCCGGCCCGGCCGCAGCGTCACCGTGCGGCTCGGCGGGCGGCACCGGCTGGTCCTCGACCTGGCCGCGGACCGGGACGGTACCGGCCCGCCCGTCCTGCGGCTCGCGGCGGCGGCCACCGCGGGCGCCGCCCTGCCCGTCCTGCCGGACGCGGCAACCTGGGTGCCACCCGATCTGGAACTGCTCCGCAGCGGTGCCATCGGGGCCGATCGGCTGCACCCGCTGGTCGCCTCGGCGCTGGCACCGGGCCACGCGCCGGCCGGTCCGGCCCCGGTGCCGGACGAGGCCGGGCAGCCCCGCGTCGTGGAGTGCCGGGGCGCCCGGCACCGGATCGGCCTGGTCGACGGAGTGCTGACGCCGCTGGACCACGACCCGGCCGAGCTCCGCCGGGAGGAGCTGCTGGTCGCCCTCACCGGCACCCCGCTGCCCTGCCTGCGCGCGATCGACGCGGCGCACCGCCGTCCGGACTGCCTCACCGGCGTCCGCGAACGCCTGGACCACGGCGACACCGCCGGGGCGCTGGCCGTCGTCGAGGGCCTGCTCGGCCCCGGCGCGGTGCTGCGCAGCGGCGCGCTGCGGGACGAACTGGAGGCGGCGGCGCTGCGGCGGATCACCTACGGGCTGTACCGGTCGGGTCTGGCCGGCCCGGGCCCCGACCGTCTCCCCCTGCACCCTCGACGCCCACGCCGCACGACCGGCCGCTGACCCGGGCCACGCCCCCCGGCACCCACCACGAACCGACAGGTGATCGAACATGCCCGAAAACATCACGTCCGCCGCGACCTCCGCACCCGCCGAGGCCTCCCGACTCGACGTCGCCGGAGCACTGTTGGCCATGCTGCGCGACTCCACCACCGAACCGCGCCCCGACACCCGGCTGGAGGCCCTGACCCTCGCCGTCGCCGCCGACCTGCCCGTCCTGCTGTGGGGCGAGCCGGGGATCGGCAAGACCGCGGCGCTGAACCAGCTCGCCGCGGCCCTGGACCTTCCGCTGACCACGGTGATCGCCAGCGTGCACGAGCCGTCCGACTTCTCCGGGCTGCCCGTCCTCGGGGACGACCCGGCCGAGCAGGGCGTCCCGATGGCCCCGCCGGACTGGGCGGTGCGACTCGTCCGGGCCGGGCGGGGGCTGCTGTTCCTGGACGAGCTGTCCACCGCGCCGCCGGCCGTCCAGGCCGCCCTGCTCCGGCTGGTGCTGGAGCGGCGGATCGGCTCCCTTCAACTGCCGCCCGGAGTCCGGATCGTGGCGGCCGCCAACCCGCGCTCCTCGGCGGCCGACGGCTGGGAGCTGAGCCCGCCGCTCGCCAACCGTTTCGTCCACCTCCAGTGGACCCATGACCACGACGTCGTGGTCCGCGGCCTCGGCGGGACGTGGCCCCGGGCCACGCTGCCCCGGCTCGACCCGCAGCGGCTGCCCGAGGCCGTGGCCTCCGCCCGCCGCGCCGTGTGCGGGCTGCTCGCCGCCCGTCCGGCGCTCGTGCACCGGCTGCCCAGCGGCGAGACCCGGCGGGGCGGCCCCTGGCCGTCGCCCCGGAGCTGGGAGATGGCCCTGTGCCTGACCGCCTTCGCGACCGCGGCCGGATCCTCCCGGGACGTCCTCTCCCTGCTCGTCCGGGGCACGGTCGGGGACGGTCCGGGGCTGGAACTGCTGGCCTGCCTGGACCGGATGGACCTGCCGGACCCGGAGACCCTGCTCGCCGACCCGGCGGGCGCCGCGCTGCCCGAGCGCGGGGATCTGCGCCAGGCCGTGCTCGACGGGGTGGTGGAGGCCGTCCGCAGGCTCCCGGACCGGCCCCGCTGGGACGCGGCGTGGGCGCTGCTGGTCCGGGCGGTGGAGACCGGTCCGCCGGACCTCGTGGTCGTCCCCGCGACCGCCCTCGCCGCGCTGCGCCGGGAGGACTGGGACGTCCCGGCGTCGATCGAGCGGCTCGCCGGAGCGGTGTCGCTGTCCCGGCGGGCGGACCGGGCGGCGGAGCGGGTGGCGGCCGGCGTCGCCGTGCGGGCCGGCCGGTGACCGGGCCCGCGACGGCGCCCGGCGCACCGGCGCTGGACCTCGGCAAGCTCTTCGCCGCCCGGCTGCAGGCGGCCCGGGCCCGGCCCTACCTGGCGACGGCGCTGTTCGCCCTGCACGCCGTGGAGTCGCGGCGGGTGCCGACGATGGCCGTCGACCGGCACTGGCGCTGCTACGTCTCGCCGGCCTTCGTGGCCCGCACGCCGGTCGAGGAACTGGCCGGGGTGTGGGTGCACGAGGTGTCGCACCTGCTGCGGGACCACCACGGGCGCAGTGACCGGGTCGCGCGGGAGCGCGGGCTGACCGGCCCGGGGGAACGGCTGCGGATGAACATCGCCGCGGACTGCGAGATCAACGACGACGCGTTCGGCGACGGCCTGGCGGAGCCGCAGTGCGCGATCCGCCCGGGGGACCTCGGGCTGCCCGAGGGGGAGCTGATGGAGGACTACCTGCGCCGGTTCCGGCTGGGCCGGCTCACCGAGGGCCTGGTCTGGCTGGACTGCGGCAGCGGCGCCGACGGTCTGGAGCGGGAGTGGGACCTGGGGGCGGAGGGCGCGGACGGCCTCAGCGACCAGGAGCGGGACGCCGTCCGGTTCCGGGTGGCGCAGGGCATCACCGGCCGTCCGGGGAGCACTCCGCGGGGGTGGAAGCGGTGGGCGGAGGAGGCGTTCCACCCGCCGCAGCCGTGGCGGGCCCTGCTGGGGGCGGCGGTCCGCTCGGCCGTCTCCGGCTCGGGTGCGGGCGAGGACTACAGCTACGGCCGGCCGTCGCGGCGCTCGGCCGGGGTGCCCGGCGCGGTGCTGCCGAGCCTGCGGCGCAGGCCGCCCCGGGTCTCGGTGATCGTCGACACCTCCGGGTCGGTCAGCGACGCCGAGCTGGGCAGCGCGCTGCTGGAGGTCGCCGCGATCTCGCGTGCCGTGGGCGGCCGCCGGGACTTGGTGACCGTGCTGTCCTGCGACGCCGACGTCCGGGTCGTGCACCCGCTGTGCCGGGCCGAGGGGATCCCGCTGCTGGGCGGCGGGGGCACGGATCTGCGCACGGGTTTCGCCCGGGCGCTGCGCGCGCAGAGCCGGCCGGACGTGATCGTGGTGCTGACCGACGGGCAGACGCCCTGGCCGGCCACCCGGCCGCCGTGCCGGACGGTGGCGGGCCTGTTCCCCCGCCGGCACGCGGGCCCGTCGTGGGACGAGGACGATCCCGACCACGTGCCGGACTCGCCGCCCGGGTGGGCCCGGGTGGTCGACATCGGGTAGGCCGGGCGCGGCCGGGTGAGGCCCGCGCGGCGTGGGCGGAAAGGGGCCGGGAAACACACCCGCACGGGCTCTTCCCTTGCTGCCGTTCATCCTACGATCCTGGGAATCCGGTACCGGTTGTTGGACGGGGTGGGCGATGACGCAGGTGACGGACGGCGTGCTGACGGTCGGCCAGGTGGTCGACCGGATGCGGGGCATCGGCGCCGCGCTGCCTGCGGGCGACGGGCTGGGCGTCTTCAACGGGATGTACCTGACCGTCACCGAGCTGGTCCGCGACCAGTTGGCGGCCGCGTTCTTCGACGACCCGGCGGCCGTCACCACGCTCGACGCCCTGTTCGCCGGCCGCTACCTGGCAGCGGTGGACGCGGCCGCCGCCGGACGACGGCCGCCCGCCTGCTGGCGGCCGCTGTTCGAACTGCGCGGGCACCCGGGCATCCACCCGCTGCAGTTCGCCCTGGCGGGGATGAACGCCCACATCGAGCACGACCTGCCGCTGGCCGTGGTCGACACGTGCCGCCGGCTGGGCCTGGAGCCCCGTGACGTCGCGGCCGACTACCACCGGGTGAACGACCTGCTGGCCCGGGTGGAGGGCGGGGTGCGGGAGTCGCTGCTGCCCGACGGCGGCCTGCTCGACGCCGCCGACCCGCTGCTGCACGTCTGCGGGGTCTGGTCGGTGGACAAGGCGCGCGAGGCGGCCTGGGCGAGTGTGCTCGCCCTCTGGCAGCTCCGGCCGGTGCCGCTCGCCTACGCCGCGGTGAGTGCGGCGCTGGACGGCTCGGTCGGGATGGTCTGCCGTGCCCTGCTCACCCCGCTGGAGGGCCACCGGACCGCACTGTGAGACCGAACGGACCGGTGGGGCCGAAGGGTTGACGCCGGCGTCGGGCTGCTGTCACGCTCTCCCCGACGGCAGCCCCGCGCCCTGCGCCCTGCGGCCGCCGTCAAACCGTCGCCGGGACAAGGCCGTTGGCCGAAGGACCGGCCTGCGGCCGATTCGGAGTCCGTCTCCGGCGCCGCCCTACCACCACGACCCCGAGAACCGCCGTGCGACGCACTCGTCGCCGGCGGTTCTCGTCGTTGTGCCCAGCCCCCAGCCCCCAGCCCCCAGCCCGCCACGGCCGGTACCGGCACGCGGCGGGACACCCGAGACAAGGAGACATCCTCATGGCACTGATAACACTGGAGCGGAACGCCGAGGCCGAGAGAGCCCGGGCATCCGCACTGCCCTCACTGACCGGCCTGCGCTTCGCCGCCGCCCTCGCGGTGTTCCTCTACCATCTGACGCTTCCTCAGTTCACGCCGTTCGGCGGGGCGGTGGCGAAGCAGGCCGGGTGGCTGTTCGGCCTGAGCGGCTGGGTCGGCGTCTCGTTCTTCTTCGTGCTCAGCGGATTCGTCCTCGCCTGGTCCGCCCGGCCGGGTGACACGACACGCCGGTTCGTCCGCCGGCGGCTGGCCAAGCTGTTCCCGAACCACCTGGTGACCTTCGCCCTGGCGATGGTGCTCTTCGCGGCCGCCACCTCCACCTGGCACCAGTGGCTGCCCAACCTGCTGCTGGTGCAGGCCTGGTTCCCCGATCCGTCGGTGTCCTTCAGCGTCAACGTACCGAGCTGGTCACTCGCCTGCGAGCTGCTCTTCTACCTGTGCTTCCCGGCGCTGCACCGCTGGACCGGCCGGATCGACCCGGCCCACCTGTGGCGCTGGGTGGCCGGGGTCATGGCGCTGGTCCTGGCCGTTCCGGTGTTCGCGTACGCGGTGCTGCCGGGCGGCTCGGCGTTCCCGGGCATGCCGGTGTCGCTCGTCCAGAACTGGTTCGTCTACCAGTTCCCGCCGGTGCGGATGCTGGAGTTCGTGCTCGGCGTGCTGATGGCGCGGGTCGTGCTGACCGGCCGGTGGATCGGCGTCACCCTGCCGTACGCGTTCGCGCTGCTCGCCGTCGGCTACGCGGTCGCCCTGCGGGTGCCGTACCTGTACGGTCTCGGCGCGGCCTGCGTGATCCCGATCGCCCTGCTCGTGCCGGCCGCCGCCGTGGCCGACATCCGGGGCCTGCCCTCGGTGTTCCGGGGCCGGGTGATGACCTGGCTGGGCGAGGTGTCCTTCGCCTGGTACCTGGTGCAGGGCATCGTGTTCATCTACAGCGTGCAGCTGCTGGCCGGGCACAAGCCGTACAGCCTGCCGGTGGGCATCGCCGTCAGTCTGCTGTTCACGGCCGTCGTGCTGGTGGCCGCCAAGCTGCTGCACGTGACGGTGGAGCGGCCGTCGATGAAGCTGTGGGGCGGGTCGCGGGGTTCCGCTCCCCAGCACGGACGGCCGGGGAAGGCGGTGGCCGGCGCGGCCGCCCGCCGTCCGTAGCGCGGAGCCGGCCGGCCCCCAACCGGCGGAGGGGGCCGGGCCGGGTAAACCCCGGAGGTGAGGGCCCGCGGGGGTGGCGCGGG
>NZ_JBHUWW010000159.1:0-18137 GCF_042669755.1 Kitasatospora sp. NPDC057223
GCCACGCTCCCCGCGTGGCGGTGCCGGCTGCCGACCAGTACCGGGCAATCCCGCCGGGCGCTGGCGAAACGAGTGATGCACCGGACCGGCGGACGCCGGACTGGTGGGGAGTGCGGGAGGACCAGGGTGAGTGGACCCACGGGTGCTGCGGGAGGCGCCGCAGGCGGCCGTCCGGGCGCAGCACAGGGTGGTATGCCGTACGGCGGCATGCCGCAGACTCCGTCCGAGCACCCGGCGGCGTCCACCTCGCTGATGCCGCCGGTCGGATCGGCCGGACAGCCGGGCGCGTCGGGCGGCTACGGCACGCCACCGCCGCCGCCGGCTCCGCCGGCCACGCCCCCGGCGGCGGGCAACGGGTTCTCGACGCCGACCACCTACGCCAAGGGGCAGCCGACGCCGGCCCGCGGCACCCGGGTGAACGCGGGCGCACCGGCCTCCGGGCCCGGTCCGGCCGCCCCGGCGGGCGGCGCCGCCCGGCGTCCCGCCCCGGCGCCGGCCGCCGGAGCGGGCGGGCGTACCCGCAAGGCCAGGCTGCGGGTGACCAAGGCCGACCCGTGGTCGGTCATGAAGGTCAGCTTCCTGCTGGCCCTCGCGGTCGGCGTGATCCTGATCGTCGCGGCCGCGGTGCTGTGGATGACCCTGGACTCGCTGGGCGTCTTCGACTCGCTGACCAAGACCCTGAAGGACGTCACCGGTTCGGACACCACCGGCGGCCTCAACCTGATGGACTACGTCGGCTTCGGCAAGGTCATGAGCTTCACCGTGCTGATCGCGGTGGTGGACGTGGTGCTGCTGACCGCCCTCGCCACGCTGTCCGCGTTCATCTACAACGCCGCCGCCGGCTTCACCGGCGGCATCGAGCTGACCCTGGCGGAAGAGGACTGACACCCAGTCACTTCCGGCGGAATGTGCGGGCCCCGAAGGCTGTTCGAGCCTTCGGGGCCCGTCGGCGTTCCGGCCCCGGGGCGGCGCCCCGCAGGTACGTGCGTCCGGGTGACGGGCGCGGTGTCCCGGCGCGGCGCCGGAGCACCTGTCGGCCGTCGTGGGCTTAGCTGGGCACGGCGTTCGAGCGGATGCGAGGGGCGCAGGCAGGTACGGCCGTACGGCCGTACGGCGGTGGACGGAGGCGTGCGATGGCTGAGCTCGCGAAGCAGATGGTCGGGTCGCTGGAGGCACTTCTGGGGGCGCGGATCCCCCTGCGCGTCCAGGCCTGGGACGGCAGTCTCGCCGGGCCGCCCGGCGCACCCACCCTCGTCCTGCGTAACCGGCGGGCCGCGCGCCGCCTGGTCTGGCAGCCCGGCGAGCTCGGCCTCGCGCGGGCCTACGTCGCGGGCGACCTGGAGATCGCCTCCGACACCGACCTGTACGAGGTGCTGACGGCCGTCGCCCACTTCGCGGAGCGCCCCGAGATCCGCCGGCTCAACCTGGGCCTGGCCGACGCGGTCGGCCCCCGCGGGCGGCAGCTGCTGCGCACGGTCATGCAGGCGGGCGCCCTGGGGCTGCAGCCCACGCCGCCCGCCGAGGAGGCCCGCGCGGTGCGGGGCAGGCTGCACAGCCGCAGCCGCGACCGCGCGGCCATCAGCCACCACTACGACGTCGGCAACGACTTCTACGGCCTCGTGCTCGGCTCCTCGATGGTGTACTCCTGCGCGTACTGGACCCCGCAGGCCCGCAGCCTGGAGGACGCCCAGGCGGCCAAACTCGACCTGATCTGCCGCAAGCTGGGCCTGCGTCCCGGTATGCGGCTGCTGGACGTGGGCTGCGGCTGGGGCTCCCTGCTGCTGCACGCCGCCGAGCACTACGGGGTGGAGGCGGTCGGCGTCTCCATCTCGGCCGAACAGGTCGCCCTGGCCCGCCGCCGGGTCACCGACGCCGGCCTCGCCGACCGGGTCGAGGTCCGCCTCCAGGACTACCGCGAGATCCCGGACGGCCCCTTCGACGCCATCTCCAGCGTCGGCATGGCCGAGCACGTCGGCTCCGACCAGTACCTGGCCTACGCCGCCGGCCTGTACCGGCTGCTGACCCCCGGCGGGCGCCTGCTCAACCACCAGATCTCCCGCCGCCCCAGCCCGCCCGGCGAGCCGTACGAGCTGAGCCCCTTCATCCGCAAGTACGTCTTCCCCGACGGCGAGCTCGCCCCGGTCGGCACCACCGTCTCCCTCCTGGAGTCGGCCGGCTTCGAAGTCCGGGACGTCGAGTCGCTGCGCGAGCACTACGCACTGACCCTGCGCGAGTGGGTCGCCAACCTGGAGGCGAACTGGGGCCGGGCCGTACGCCTGGCCGGGCACGGTCGGGCCCGGGTCTGGCGGCTCTACATGGCGGCGTCCGCGCTCGCCTTCGAGGAGAACCGGCTGGGGGTCAACCAGGTCCTCGCCGTACGCACCCCCGTCACCGGCGCCGCGGGCCTCCCGCCCACCCGCGAACAGTGGCTCGCCCGCCCGCAACGCCCTGAGCTGCACCTCGCCGCCGGCGGCCCCGGCGGCCGCTCCGACGGGGCCGCGGATACGGATTTGGGAGATCGGCCGTCGGTCCGCTAATCTTTCAGTGCGGCAAGGGCCTATAGCTCAGACGGTTAGAGCGCTTCCCTGATAAGGAAGAGGCCACAGGTTCAAGTCCTGTTAGGCCCACCTGCACGAAGGGCCCGGATGATTCCTCATCCGGGCCCTTCTTCGTGCCAGTTACGCCAACGGTTTACGCCAGTCTCCCCAATCCCCCAGTCATTGAGTGGGGGATTGGTCGGCTACCAGAGATCCAGCTCCTCTCCGTTGGGCATCCACGCGCGCATGGAGATTTCCCTGCCCCCGCTGGGTCGGCCGATGATCACACCGTGGGGCGTGTAGGCGATCTCGCCCCACTCCCCGATCCACTCCACGGTGATGGACTCCCCTTCCTTGATGGTGGCCTCCAGCCCGTGAGGCTCGAAGAACACCTGCAGTTCGGACTGCCTCAACGCCTGGACTATGAATCGCATGCTGCATCGTCCCAAAGGGTGGCTTGGCCAGTCACCTGCTCCGACCACACGACGCGGCTAGCCCGCAGCGTTCATCGCGTCCCGCAGCGTGCTGCTCAGCTTCGCGGCAGCAGCACGCTGCGAGTCGGTCGTCACGTGGGTGTAGATCTCCAGCGTGGTCGTAATCCGGCTGTGCCGCAGGATCTTCTGTGCGTCGTTCGGGTGGACCCCCAGCAGGGCCAGCAGGCTGCCCGTGGTGTGCCGGGTGTGGTGCAGCGTGATCCGGCGGACGGTGGAACGGAGCACCCGCCGCTCGAAGGTGCCGGAGAACCCGTCCGGGTCGATCATCCCGCCGGTCTCGGTCGTGAAGACCAGGTCCATCTCCGTCCAGCGTTCGCCGGCCTTCTCCTTCTCCAGCCGCTGGACCACCCGTCGCTCCCCCAGCGCTTCCAGGCAGAGCCGGGGGAGCGGCAGGGCCCCCTTGGAGTGCTCCGTCTTCAGATCGGCGTGCACCAGTCCGACCTTCTTGCGCCGCAGCACCTGCTTGCGCGGGTGGGCTGTGCCGGTGGACAGGTCCAGGTCGATCCACCGCAGGCCCAGCAGCTCCCCGCGCCGCAGGCCCAGCACGATGGAGAACACGAACGCCGCGTAGAGGCGGTGGGAGCGCGCCGAGCGCAGGAAGGTGATCGCCTCCCGCCCCGACCACGGGATGACCTCCTTGGCCGTGGCCTGCGGCATGTCCACCAGGGTCGCCACGTTCCGCAGGATCAGCTCCTCGCGCATCGCCCGGTTCAGCGCGTTGCGGAGCGTCTTCATGCACTCCTGCCGGGTGGAGCCGCCCACACCGGCGCTCGCCAGCTCCTTGAAGAACTTCCGCAGGTCAGCGGTGCCCAGCTTGGTCAGCTTCTTTTTCCCCAGCCTGGGGACAAGGTAGAGCCGCACCATGGTCTCGTACTTGTCGTACGTGTTCGGGCGCTGGTTGGGCTTCACGATCTCCTCCAGCCAGTAGGCCAGGAAGTCGGAGAGGGACCAGGCCTTGGCCGGCGTCGGCACCCCCTTGTCCTCCAGCTCCTTGGCCTTGGCCAGCTTCTCGGCCGCCTCATCGTGGGTCTTGCCGTACCGGGAGATGCGCTTGCGCTCGCCCTCGGTGGTGGTGACGTACACCCGTGCCTCGTAGGTGCCGTCCTTGCGCCGGGTGATGCTCCCGGCGCCGTTCGGGTTGCGCTTGGTCATCAGCGGTTCTCCTCGATCTGGTTGCGCATGTAGGCGGTCACGTCGGCGGCGTCGAAGCGCCGGCAGCGGCCGATGGTGAAGCTGGGCAGAGCGTTGGAGCGAATGAGGTCGTAGACCTTGCTCCGGCTCAGCCGGAGTGCGGCCATCACCTCGGCGACGGTCAGAACCTGCGGGGCGACGGTGGTCACGGTTGGTCCTCCTGCGCGGTGCCGGGCGGGCTGGGGTGCGTGACAGAACCGACAGAACTGACAGAACCTCTCGATATGGGCTCTGACCTGGGCATCTACGGTCCGGGTGAGCTGTGACAGAACCGGTCGGAAACTCTGACAGAACCCCCGGCGGGTCCGGGGGTGTCCGGGGGCCGGGGGTTCTGTCGGAGTTTCGGTGAGGTTCTGTCGCGCGGTGCTGTTGGTCGTTTTCGCTGGTCAGAAGCGGTGTCGGGGGGTTCTGTCAGTTGTGTCGGTTCTGTCGGAGGGTCAGAGGGCGGGCTGGGTGATGTCGGGGTGGGTCTGGTACCGGGGGGAGGGCGGCCGTCCGCCGCGTCCGGTGCGGGCGGGCGGGGCTTCCTGGCGGATCCAGCCGTGTTCTTCGAGCAGGGCGAGGGCGGGGTCGAGGTCGGCGACGGTGGGGAAGTCGCCCCGGGCGAGGCCCCGGAACAGCTCCCGCTTGGTCACGACGGGCCCGCCGGCGGTCCGCAGGTGGGTGAGGACGGTGCGGGCGCGGCCGAGGGCGGGGTCGGAGCCCATGGCGTCGAAGACGGCGAGGGCGTGTGCGGCGTAGTACTCGCCGATGCGGGCGGCGGCGTCGATCGTGTCCTTCTCGATCGGGCGGGTGTAGCCGTCGGCGGGGTGGGTGGCCAGGTGCAGGAGGCCGGCGATCCGTACGACCGCGCCGTCCAGCTTGCTGGCCCAGGTCACGACGTGGGCTAGCGCGCCGCCCTTGGCGAGCATGGGCTCGGTGCGCTTCTGCTGGTCCAGCACCGCCCGGTCCGCGTCGGGGGTGAGGGTGAGGACGGCGGGGTCCGTCCAGTCCGCCATGGCGAGCGTGAGTTCCTTCAGCGTCGCGGCGTAGGTGTCGGCGACCTCGTCCGGGATGATCTGCGGCTCAAGGTTGCGCTGCCCGACCAGGGAGGCGGGCAGGGCGTAGAGGAACCGGGCGAGCAGGCCCCGGCCCTCGAACCCCCGGACCTTGGCGATGTCGTCCAGGACAGCCGGCTGTACGGCCAGGCCGATGGTCAGGGCGGGGGACTTGATGAACTGGGACTCGCGGCCCTGCCGGTTGACCCGGATCATGTCCCCGGCATGGGCCTTCAGGAAGACGTCCATGTTGGGGCCGCCGCTGCTGTACCGGCCCGCGATGATGTCGAACAGGCCGCCCTCGGCGCTCAGCGCGGCGATCCGCCCGCCCTGCTGGTCGAGCAGCGTCGCGGCGTTCTCCGGGGTGATGTCGTCGATGATGAGCTGGGGCTTCTCGGGGACGGTCGCGGACTCGGCGGCTTGCGCGAGGGCCACGGCTTCAGCCGTGAGCTTGTCCTTCTCGTCCGCCGGGGCACCGGCCGCGCGACCGGCGGCCTTCTCGGCGGCGGCCTTGGCCAGCTTGGCCATGGTCTCGGCCTCGGCGCGGGCTGCGCCGCTGGCGTCCGCCATGGTCTGTTCCACGGCCAGCAGGGGTGCGGCCATGAACGCGAACACGGCGGACTTCCGGTTCCCCGGCGGCAGCGCCACGACGGTGTAGAGGTTCACGGGCTCGCGCCACCGGCCGCGCACGGAGACCTCGGCCCGGCCGCCGGCCGCCGTGGCCAGCACCGCCAGCGCCAGCGATCCGGCGAGGTCGAGGGGGGTCTGTGTCTCCTCGGAGACGGCGGCGACCGCGTCGCCCAGCCAGGCCGGGAGCGCGGCGGCGGGGAACGGCGGCAGGGTGCGGGCCTGCCCCAGCGGGATGGGGGTGTCCCAGTCATCCGATTCGGCGGGCGGCGGACTGTCGTTCCACTCGGGGCCGAACAGGCTGGTCACGTTGTCGTACGGGGCGTCAGGGCGCTGGCCGGGGACGGTCACGAAGAATCCTCCAGAGACGGTGTGCGGGGCTGTGAGAGGGCCCTGTGCGGGCGGGGCGCCGAGTACGGGCGCGGGAGGACGGGGGCGGGTAAAGCGGCTTTCCCCGCCCCCGTATCGGGCGGGGCCGGGCTGTCAGGCCGCGCGCAGGGTGCCGGCGGCCTTCGCGAAGGCCCGGCGGATGGTGCGCTCGCACTCGGTGTGCGGCAGGCCGGTGCTCTGGCCCGCGTGCAGCAGTGCGTCGAAGGCCAGGGCTTCGGGGACGGTGCCGGCGGCGATGTGGGCCCCGAGGGCGGCGGCGCTGGCGAACAACTGGCGCCCGCGTCCGGGGTGGCGGGTGGCGGCGACCTTCGCGGCCTCGCGTTCCAGGACGGCCTTGGCGTAGGCGCCCTGCCGGCGGATGCTCTGCCGCAGCTTCTCAGGGTCCGGCAGGCTCACCGCCACGGGTGCGGGGGTGAGCAGGGCCAGCAGCTCCGGCGGGGCCGGGGCGATGGTGCCCGGGTCGGTGCCGGGCGCGAAGCGGTAGGGGCCGCTCTCTCCGAGCGATCCGGGGCCGACCAGGTACCCGGCGGGGCCGCGCACGTCGATCCCGGGGGCGACCTTCCCCGCAGAGTTGGGGAACCGGGCGTCCGCCGGTGCGGTCAGCCAGTGGTGCAGCCCGCCGGACGGGGTGGCGACGGTGGCCGTGGCGGGGGTGGTGAAGCCGTGCACCTGCTCAAGGCGGCGCAGATCGGCGACGCCGTCGAGGCCGTGCTTGACGTCGAGGTCGAGGCCGACCAGCCAGTGCGGGGCCCGGCCGCACGCGATGCCGTAGCCGGTGGCCCACGCCGCCGTACGGAACAGGCGCTCGATCAGGGCGGGTTCGGTGGTGGCGTCGTGGACGCCGTGGCCGAACCTGCCGCACGCGCCGTGGCACTCGGAGCGCTTCTCGGGAGGGTGCGGGCTCGGGACGGCGGGCTTCTTGGAGCGGGTGAGGGGGAAGACGGCGAGGCCGCGCTGTGCGGCGTGGTGGGCGGCGGCGAGGGCACGGCGCCAGTCCTCGGACATGGGCGACTCCTCAGCGGGAGTGAAGGAGAGGGAATTGAGCGGCGACGAATGGGAGGGGCTGGCTAGGCTGGCGCGATGACGAGACCCGATCTGGTGATTGACCTCAGAGGGCGGCGTATCGAGACGCTCAGTGACTTCTGGGATGCCGTGATGGGGCCCTGCATGCTGCCGAGCTGGTTCGGGCGGAACCTCGATGCCTGGAGGGACTTGACCGAGAGCGTCCAGGGGGGTCTCTCGGATCATCTCGAACGGCACGACAAGATCGTGATCCGAGCCGACGCGAAGGGACTGTTCGCCCCCGGCAACCGTCACGGCAGCCTGCTCATGGACCCCGACGGGCAGAAGACGCGATGGGAGATCTCCGGCTGACCGTTCGTTGCCGGCGGCCGGCGGAGCGGACCCGTCCCGGTGTTCGGCGCAAATCTTGTGCGAGGGCCTGCGCTGGTCGTCCCGGAGCGGGGTGGGGCGGCCGCACCAGCGGCAGGGCTTGTCGCCGGTGCGGTCGAAGTGGGAGGCGTCGTGCCAGTCGAGGGCGGCCACGGGGTGCCGCTTCAGGCAGCCGCGGGAAGGTGGCGGACCGCATCGCCGAGGGCGGCGGCGAGGATGTGTTCGCCGAGCAGGGGCGGGACGGCGTTGCCGATCTGCTGGCCGATGTCCCGTCCGGACCACGGGTGGTCGGCGGGGAAGGTCTGCAAGGCGCCGGCCTCACCCGAGGTGAAACGGGACTCGGCACCGTCGGGGTCGAGGACGCGGGAGCGGAAGACCTTCCCCGTGACGGTCGCCGCCGGCACGTCGGCGGTGCGGCGGCCGCGTGCGGCGGGATCGCCCCCGGTCCCGTAGTTGGAGACGACCGTGAACCCGCCGGGCCGGTCGAGGGTCTGGCGCATGCTCACCCACGGGAGGAGACGCCCGTCCCCGCCGTCCTGCCCGACGCCGGGCCGGTACGGGCGGTGGGTGGGTGTGGGCAGGGCGGCGGGGACGTCGAGGCGGGCGATGAGGACGGCGCGGCGGCGGGTCTGCGGCACCCCGTACTGCTCGGCCTTCAAGACCCCCGTCGCGACCGAGTAGCCCTCGGCCCGCAGCACGGCCGCGTAGGCGTTCCAGACGGGCAGGGCGGCGGGCACCTGCTCCAGCACCACCGACTCGAAGGCACGGCCCGCGTCGGCGGCCGCGAGGGCCCAGCGCAGGGGCTCCAGCACCAGGGCGGTGCGTTCGTCCGCGAGTGCGGCAAGCTCCCGTCCGACGGGGCGGCGGACGCCCATCAGGGACACCAGGCCAAGGACGGTGTCGAGTTCCCGGCGGCCGCTGCCGGTGCCGGTGGCGCTGAACGTCTGGCACGGCGGCCCGCCGAGCAGCCGTTGCGCGTCCGGGAAGTCGCCCGGTCCGAAGTGCCGGACGTCGCCCTCGACGGTGGCGAGGCCGGCCGCGCGCCGGGTGGCGCACGCGTCGGGGCTGCGCTCGATGCCGACGGGGTGAAGGCCCGCTGCGCGGGCGGGCAGGTCGAGGCCGCCGACGCCGGCGAACAGGTCCACGGTGTCGTAGGTCATACCGGTCCCTCCGGGTTCAGCGGTTGCGGTTGGTCATGCGGTTGGAGACGTTGAGGCTGACGTTCACCGCGCCGCCCCGCCCGCCGCCGCTGTTGCTGTTCTTCAGCAGCCAGGCGAGGGCGAGGACGGCGGCGAGCAGGCCGAGTCCGGTGGTCGCGGCGGCGACGGCCTGGAGGAGGAACGCGGTGCCGACGCCGGCCGCGCCGATGCCGATGCCGCCGCAGAGCAGGCGGGCGGGCCACGGGTCGCCGGTCGGGGCCGGGGTGAACGCCGGGGGCTGCGCGGGGAGGTAGGCCGGGACGGGGTGGTGGACGACGACCGGCGCGGGGGCGCCCTGGTAGGGGACGAGCGGTGCGGCGGTGGGGTTGGTGGCGTAGAGGGGGTGGCCGTCGGCGGTGTAGAGCACCGGGGCGACGGGCTGCTGGGGATGGTGGTTCACGGTGCTCTCCTGTCGGGGCCGTACGCGGGCGGGGCGGGTCAGTTGAAGGAGGCGAGGAAGTGGGCTAGGGCGGTGAGGCCCTGGTTCACGGGGTCGGCGAGGCCGGTGGAGGCGGCGGTGAACCCGGACAGCCAGATGGGCAGGGCGGTCGGGGTGGTGGTGCGCTGGGTGCGGATGAGGATGATCGTGATGAGGCCGAACACGAGGGCGGCGGACGCGGTGATGAGCACGGCGGAGCAGTCCCTTCCGGGGTGTCAGAAGTTGCGGGTGCGGGGTGTCAGGTCGGGTGACAGAGGGGTGACAGTCGCCGACTGTCACCCCTCGCGCGCACGCGTTACCTGGGGAAACGGGCCCTGGGTGACAGTCGCCGACTGTCGCCTGTCACCTAGGCGACCGGGGTGCGCTCGGGCACGATCTCGTAGCGTCCGGCGCGGTCGGTCTCCCGCAGACGGCCGATCAGGACCATGTCGGCGACCTGCCCGGAGACCCACTGGCGGGAGCGGTTGAAGCGGTCGCAGTGCTCCATGAAGTCGGTGGGCCCGACCTCGGTGCGGCCCTCGTCCTCGAACTCCGCCAGCAGATCGGTCATGGCGGCCCGCGCCTCCTGCTGGCCGAGCTTGCGGGCCGGAGGACCGGTTGGTCGGGCGGCGAGGGGCAGGATCGTGCGGACCTCGGGGAGGGCCTGCTCCGGGTCGATCCACTCCTGACCGTCGTCGTCCGGGTCGGTGTCGTCGTCCACGTCGTCGTCCTCGGTGAGGTAGAGCGGCCCGTCGTCCTCGTCGTCCCACCCGTCCGGGCCCGGCTGCCCAACCGGGGCGGCGGGTGCGGTGGGGAGGGGGTGGCGGGTGCGCTTGGTGAACGCGGGGCCGGCGGCCTTGGCGGCGGCGCCGGCGGTCACCGGGTCGCAGGCCGACCGGACGTCGGCGAACGTGACAGCGGCCCAGTGCAGGTACTCGGTGGGGGTGAGGTAGGACCGGGCTGGCGTCGCCCAGAACGTCTCCGGCACGCCGTTCGCGACCAGGTAGGAGTACCCGGGCTTCTTGTCCTTCCACGTGTGCGGCGCCGCCCCGGCGTCCAACGCCTCGTCGGGGAGGGCGAATCCGGCGTCCCGCTCGTCGCGGACCCCGAACACCCACGACGACCCGAACGACGCCCGGGAGTCCGTCGACACCTGCGTGCCGGAGGCCCGCTGCAGGGAGATGACCAGGGAGATGCCGGCGGACCGGGCCTCCTGGGCGATGCCGGTGAACACGTCGTCGTCCGTCTCCCGGATCGTCTTCGCGGCCTCCTCGAACCACGCCACCAGGTACGGCATGCCCGGGGAGCCGTCGGCCTGCGTCCCGGCACACGCCGGTTCCCACTGCTTGTAGCCGTACTTCGCCAGCCACGCGGTGCGGGCCGGGATGGACGCGCGCAGGGCCTCGATCATGGCCTTGGTGGAGTTCATGTCGAGCGCCGCCCAGTCCAGGGACGGCAGCAGCGGACCGAGGGTCTGCTCGGCCTTGGCCGGGTCGGACGCCCACACGATGACGTCGCGGCGGGTGACGACCTCACCGAGGACGGTGATCCCGCCCTCGGACTTCCCCGATCCGGTCATCCCCATCACGATCAGGTGCATCGCGTTGCGCCCGGCCTGCGGGTCACCCGGGAACCAGAGAACGGCGTGGCTGCCGTCCTCGTAGATCCCGACGACGATCGGGTCCGCGATCGACCCGCCGGGCGAGGACGGCCCCGGGAAGGCGACGGTGTTCTTGAGCAGGTCGTTGGGGACGACGGTGATCGAGGCCCGGGAGGAGTCTTCCGGGTCGGTGGTCATCCGCACCGCGTTCTTCGCGACCTTGAACGCCCCGGCCAGGCGCGGCAGGGCCTTGGCCACGTCGTCCGGGGTGAGTTCCCCGGGTGGGAGCTGCAGGTCGAACGTCGCCTTGTTCGGCGCGACCTTGGCACCGGTGACCATGGTCTTGGCCAGGCCCACCTTTTCCAGCAGGCCCTTGTCCGCGCCGGCGGTCTGGCCGTCGGCGTTGACCCGCAGGATCTGGCGGATGTTCCAGGTGGCGGCGAGCGCCGGGGCGCCGATCAGGTAGAGGCTGCCGAGGGGACCTGCGGCGGGGCCTGCGAGGGCCGCCGCCGTGAACCAACTCGTGCCCGCCGCAACGGTGATGGCCGAGTGCAAGCGGCGCTGCTGGGTGGTCGACTTCCCGGCCCACCAGGTCGCCACGGTGAGGCCGACGGAGGCGAGGGTGAGGCCGGCGGACGCCGCCGCCGACCCGCCCCACATGCCGTAGGCGGGCAGGGAGAGGACGCCGGTTCCGCCGGCGAGCAGCCACGGCGGCAGGTAGGGCTTGGCGCGGTCGAGCAGGTACTCACCCACGCCGCCGCCACCGCCGCCCCGGCCGTAAGCGCCGTGCTGGCCGGGCTGGTTGGGGTCGAGGTGGAGCGGGTGGGCCATGTTGTTGGTGCCGGACACGGTGACCTCCTTCAGGGGTCAGTGCGGGACAGGGGGCGGGTCAGCCGCCGAAGTCGAAGGACCGGCGCGGCGGGCGGGGGCGGCCGGAGCGGTTCAGCTCCGGGTCGAACTCGCGCTGGAACGAGGCGTAGGTGCGGGCCGCGTTCTTCGCGGCGTCCTTGGCGTCGTCGGCGGTCTTCTTCAGGTGCTTCGCCACCCTGCGGGCCCGCATCTGGCCGCTGAACGGGCGCCCGTCCGGGTCGGGGACCTCCTTCAGCACCGCCTGCAGTACCTCGGCGGCCATGGCCAGCTCGAAGGAGAGCTGCAGGAACGCCGCGCGGGCGTTCTCGCAGTAGTTGCGGATGTCCGCGTTGGTGAAGAACTCCGGGTCCCCGAGCGGCGAGTGCGTGCGCCCGCCGCCGCGCTGCCCGCCGCCCTGCGCACCGGGATTGGCCTGCCCGATGCCGCCCGGACCGGCCGCCCGTCCGCCGCCGTCGTGCCCGCGCTGGCCACCGCCCTTCCCGTCGCCGGAGTTGTAGTGGAAGTGGTACTGGTTCCCACGCTGTCCACCGTCGGACTGCCGGCCACGCGGCCCGCCGCCCTGCCCACCGCCCTGGCCGGGGCCCTGGTCGGGCTGCTGCGGGCGGGCGTAGTTCTGGCCGGCCTGGAACCACTGCTCCTGCTGGTCGAACGGGTTGCTCTGCGGAGGAACGCTCACGTCAGGTCTCCTTCAGGTGCGGTCAGGGGCTTGGCGGCGACGGTGCGACGGGTGCGCCACCACGCGGCCTGACCGGCGGCGGTGCCGGCGGCCCAGAGGCCGAACAGCGGCCAGTTGACGGGGCCCAGCAGGCAGGCGGCGCCCGTCCAGAGCGCGACCGCGCCGGCGGCCAGGAACGGCAGGCGCAGGGCGCGGGCCCGGCGGCGCACCGCCGAGCGCGGGTGCCAGCGCCGCACGGCCGCCCACCCGGCGGGTACGAGCAGGGCCGGGACGACGAGGACGACCCCGGCGCCCGGCGCCGCGACGGACAGCAACCCGGCAGCGGCGAACAGGCCCAGCGCACCCCACGTCGGCGCCCACGCGGCGCGGTGACGCCACAGCGCACTGCCGGTCGCGTAGGCCAACTGACGCGTAAGAGTGGGCCGTTCGGGGATCATGACGACCAGCGGCGTCGTCCCCCGGCCGAGGTCGATCACGTGGGCGGCCGGCGCACCGCGCCGCCCACGCTGACGGGGTATCTGGACCTTGGTGGTACGGACACGCGAACGCATCGGGCACTCTCCAAGCAGGTCGGAATGTTGGGGTGTTGGGTGATTTGCGCTGTGCGTCAGGCGGCGAGCGGGAGGCCGTCCGCGCACGGGAGGCAGGTGCCGTACCGGGCGGGGAGGACGTATCCGGCGTCGCGTCGGCAGTCGGGGCAGGTGCGTCTGGCCCGCATCGCCAGCGCGAGGGCGGCGGCCTTGGCGGGGGTCATCGGCCGGACCGGCAGGGCCAGTTCGCGGCGGTAGAGGTAGGCGGCGCGGACGCCGAGACGTCGGCTCTGCCAGAGGATCTGTGCGGCGACGGGCTGTCCGCCGGGGCGCAGGCCGGCGGCGCGGAGCTGGCGGCGGGTCAGGTATCCGTCGGGGGCCATCTGCCACGGGTACGTGGGGATACCCCCGTACCTCGTGCCGTCGGGGTCCCAGAAGCGCGGCAGGCTCACACCGTCACCTGCCCGGTCTCGGCGAGGGCCCGCAGGGCGTCGCGTACCCGCTGTGCGCGGGGCTGGCCGATGCCGTACTCGGAGCGCAGGGTACGTACGGCGGGCAGGCGTCCGGCGGCGAGTACATCCGCGAACTTCTCGGCGGCGTCCGGTGTCAGCTCGTCCGGCTCCCCGGGGTCTTCCCGCTGGTCAGCGTCCGGGTATCCGGTGTATCCGGGGATGTCGGGTACGTACTCGTCGGCCGTGTCGGGGCGGGTGGGCTCCGGTTCGGCGGCGGGTACGGGGCGCTGGGGGAGCGGCCAGAACTCCAGCTCCGGGAGCGCCTCCGGGGTCGTCGCGGCGCTCTCGTCCACCGGCTCCGGGTACGTCTCGGGTGCAGCGGATACGGCGGGTACCGGGTCCGGGTACGTCCCGGGTACGGCGGGTACGGGGTCGGCCCACAGTGGCGGGAGGTCGTCCTCCGGCAGCGGTTCCGGCAGTGCCTCCGGGGCGGTGGGGGTGGTGGCGTGGAGTACGTGTACCCGCCACAGCACCAGCGGTGCGATGGCGGATACGGCGACGATCAGCGGCCAGCCCTGGTGGATGACGCCGGCGCCGAGCAGGTGCGCGGCGGCGTTCGTGGCGATCATCCCGAGCACCGGCGGGAACACCTCCCGGCCGGCGCGAAGGGCCCGCAGGGCGTAGGTGTCCAGGGCGAGCGGCAGGCCGGCGGCGACGGCCGACCCGAAGCCGCAGTCGACCGCGAGACGCCACTCGCCGTGGGCGGAGACCGTCACGGCCGCCCCCATCGCCAGCCACGCCAGCAGGTCCATCCGGGGCTTCACCGCCCACCCCCGGCGGCGGAGGGCTGCCGGCGGGTCTGCTGTGTGAGGTCCGCGACGAACGTGCGAAGTGCGTCGGTGACCGCCTCCGGCACCCGGGTCACCGGGGCGGGGAGGGCGCTCTCGCGGATGTCCCGCCAGCGGGGCATGCCGCGCTCGACCTCGTTCAGGCCGCCGAAGATGCCGACCGGCTCAGCGCGGTCGATCGCGCTGGCCAGGCAGGCCGTGCGGACCGGGCAGGCGGAGCAGATGGTCTTGGCGCGGCGCTCGGCGAAGGTGTCGCCGGGCTCGGGGAAGAACAGGTCCGGCTCGGCGGCGGTGCACGCGGCGCCGCTCAGGCCCTGGTCGGGGGCGGTGCGCAGGTCGGCGATCGTGAGGGCGGCCGGGCGGCCGGTCAGGTGCGGGGTGATGGTGCCGGTGAGCCGGCGGACCGGGATGGGCATCAGGCGGCCCTCCAGGTGAGGACCCGGCGGCGCTCGGCGGCGTTGCGCATCAGGGCCTTGGCGTAGCGGGCGGCCTCCGGGGCCAGGTCCCGCAGCACCTCGGTGGCGACCGCGAGCCGGGTCCGCCGGTCGAGGTCGTCCTCACCGACGATGCCGGCGAACAGCTCCACGTCGACGCCGAGGGCCAACTCGGCGAACTCGGAAGCCGTAGCGGCCTCCTGGCCTGCGACAATCAGTTTCACGGGGTCTACCTCTTGTAGAAGGGGGCGTAGGCCCTGAGGGGCTGCCGCGCTCCGGCCAAGGAAGGCGCGGCGGCCCCGACTCATGGGCCCGGGCAACACGTCGGATGACGAGAAGCCATGGACCGCGACCCGCCCCAGCGGGGCGGATCGAGGGTCAAAGTCACTCGTCAAGCAGTGTGGGCCCCGCACCGGCCGGTCTCCCGGCGGTGCGAGGCCCACGTGTGTCGTCACCTTGGGGAGCGCGCTCCCGGTGAGGTGTGACGACGCGAGACCCTTCGGTCTCGAACCCTCCGGACTGACCAGGCGCCGGGTGCCTCAGCCCCATCTGTCCGGGGCTCCTTCATCCCGCGAGCGGCATTCCAGCCGCTCACGGGACGCATTCGTGCAGCTCAGAGCAGCCCAAAGAAGGGCGCTCTGTAGGACTTGACCCTGTTGGCTGACTTGTACCAACAAGCTCTGAGATGAGCTTGAGCCCTAGGTGCTGGCCCCGTCAAGCGATTCGGCGTACCTTGTTGGAACAAGTCATCCAAGTCAGGGAGTCCAGACATGGCCAAGCAGACCCCGCGCTACCACGCCATTGCCGATGACCTGCGGAATCAGATCAGTCGGGGTGAGTTGGCGCCGGGGCGGAAGCTTCCGACCGAAGAGGAACTGACGACGCACTACGAGGTCAGCCGCAACACGGTTCGCCTGGCTCTCGGGCGCCTGACCGAGGAAGGTCTCCTCGTCTCTGCGCAGGGGCGGGGCAGCTTCGTGCGCGAGCGCTACGAACCGGCCGTGTGGAACTGGTCCGTTCTTGAGTCGCGGTCTGCCCACGAGGCGAACCACAGCGCCGGGGATCAGTGGGCCAGCCAGATAGCAGGTAACGGGCAGACGCCGCACCAGGAGGTGAAGGTGTCGATTCGCCGACCGCCGGCCGAGGTAGCGCGGCAACTGGACCTTGACCCGGCGACGGCGCTCACCGTCGTGCGTGAGCGAGTGCGATACGTGGACCGGGAGCCGTACGCGCTTGCTGACTCGTACTTCCCCGAAGCGCTCGTTCGGGATACGCCGCTGATGCTGCCGGAGGACGTATCGGCCCCCGGCGGTGTGCTGGCGAACGCCGGGCTCATTCAGGTGCGGTTCAGCGACGAGATCACAGTTCGCATGCCCACCCGCGATGAGATCGAGCGCCTGGTGCTGCCTGCCTCCACTCCCGTGGCGGTGCACATGCGGACTGGATACGACAAGGACGGGCAGCCGCTCCGAGTCATGATTACGACGCTGCCGGGAGACAGGCACGTCATTCGCTACGACGTATCGGCGGACTGATGACGACAGTGGAACTTGTACGGCGCCCGGTGCCCCTGACTGAGCCGATCACGGCGCAAGACTGGATCTGGTACGCGGCCTACGGCTCGAACATGCACCTTGACCGGCTCATGTACTACATCGCCGGCGGGCAACCCGCCGGTGGCGCCCGCACCTACCCGGGTTGCCGCGATCGGAGCCAGCCACTGAAGGCAGTGCCCGTGCTGTTGCCCGGACAGCTCTACTTCGCGCTTGAGTCCATGGCGTGGACGGGTGGAATGGGCTTCTACGACCCGCTCGAAGCGGGCGATATGCCGGCGAGGGCGTACCTGGTCAAGGCTGCCCAGTTCTCTGACATCGCAGCGCAGGAGATGTATAGGGAGCCGGGTGCGGACGTTGACCTCTCGGCTGTGCTGGCCACCGGCCGCGCTCAGCTCGGTGAGGGTCGATACGAGACACTGGTCTGCCCCGGGAGCATCGACGGAGCACCGGTTCTCACATTCACCGCGCCGTGGCGCATGTCCGAGGCAGAGCTGAACCGTCCGTCGGCTGCCTACCTGCGGAACTTTGCATCAGGGCTTAGAGAGGCGCACGGTTGGAGTGCCGAAGCCAGTGCTGACTACCTCAGTGGTCGGCCGGGCGCTGCGGGGCAATGGTCTGCCTCCGCCGTCCTGGCGGCGCTGGCTGATGACGCCGGCGCTCCGGCGTTGGGCGTACGCCAGCGTTCTACGCCAACAGCGGCGGACAACGACGCACTCACGGGTACGAGTGAGGACTGACGGCCCCGGTGCCGTTGGCCTTGAACGGGTGCGTCGTGGCGCGATGATCACCTGATAAGGAAGAGGCCACAGGTTCAAGTCCTGTTAGGCCCACCGACGAAGGCCCGGAGTGATTCTCACTCCGGGCCTTCTGCCATGTCCGGCCCCGGGGCGCCCCCGGCAGGCCGGTGCGTTCCCGGTGAGGGCGAGTTCCTGCCGGGTTTCCCGGGTGAGGTGGCCCCGGGGCCTGGCGGCTGTCCGCGTGGTTCGGGCGGGACGGCTCTGGACGTGCCCGGAACTGTGCGGGTCTACTGGTGGTTAACCGGGTGGCCGGTGTGGGCGAGCGGAGAGGCGGACGACATGGCGCTGTTCTGGGCGATGAGCATTCCGGGGCTGGTCTGCGCGCTGGTGGTGCTGGCGTTCGTCGACCAGCTGGCGCTGCGGGCCAGGCGTTCGCGGTGGATCCCGTGGCGCGGGACGGGCCGGGAGGGCCAGATATCCGCGACGGGCTTCGAGCAGTTGCACGCGCAGTTCGCGGCGGGCAAGCAGCACGAGCTGGAGCAGCGGAAGACCACCCTGATGCTCCGCGACGAGGAGGGCGAGGGCGCGCCGCCCCGGACGAAGGTTGACCTGGCGGGCGGGACGGCTGTGGTGCGGATCCCGCAGGCCCACTGACCGGCTCGCCGGGCCGCCGCGCCCAACGGGCCCGCCGCCGGTGGCGACGGGCTCCACAGGGGTGCGCCGGGCCGGCCGCGGGACAGGAGGCGCGGCGTCAATCCCGCACCCGGACCGGCCGGTTGGCCCGGTGGCGGCTGGTCACGATTGGGACACCGGTGTGTATCATCGGCCGCAAGGCAGTCCACCCTCCCGACCGCCTGTTCGTGCTCGAAATCATGGACTCGCCGTCCGGCCAATCCGGCCGGAGTGATGTTGCTGAGTCCGCTACGCAAGAAGGACGAGGTCCCGCGGTGAAGAAGCTTCTCCTGGTCGCCCTGGTCGCCCTCGGCGGCTTCTTTGTCTACCGTCAGGTCCAGGCCGACCGTGCCGAGCAGGATCTGTGGACCGAGGCCACCGACCCCGTGCCGGCCGGCGCGCGCTGAGCGACGACGATCTTCGGGGGCGCCCACCGGCGCTCCCCCGGGCCGGCCGGCCGCAGCCGTGGGCTGCGGC
>NZ_JBHUWW010000160.1:0-17838 GCF_042669755.1 Kitasatospora sp. NPDC057223
CCCCGGGCCTTGGGGGAGGCCCGGGGCGCTGCCGTGTCGTGCGGGGGCGGGTCAGAGCTGCTCGTCCTCGGGCAGGGTGATCACCCAGCGGGAGTCCTGGCGGGGGCGCAGGTAGAACAGCCAGTACAGGGTGGCGGCGGCGGTGATGCCGCCGGTCCACAGCAGCGCCGGGACGGACTGCAGGTAGAGCACGTACGCGAGGAAGACGATCAGCAGCACCGGCAGCACGGGCCACAGCGGCTGGCGCCAGGCGGGGGTGTCCTTGTGCTTGGCGCCGCGGGAGAGCAGGGCGCCGACGGCGACCAGCAGGTACATCGCGGTGACCGCGACGCCGGTGATCTCGCTGAGCAGGCCGCTGGTGACGAAGCACAGCGCCGCGCCGGGCAGGCCGACCGCGAGGGTGGCGACCCAGGGCGCGTTGTAGCGGTTGAGGGTGGAGAACGCCTTGTTGACGGGTTCGGGCCAGGCCTTGTCACGGGCCGAGGCGAACAGCACCCGGGAGTTCTGGATGACCATCACGATGCCGGCGTTGATGATGGCCAGCGCGATGCAGAGGCTGATGAAGGTGCCGACCGCGGAGTTGCTCCAGGCGGCGACCATGCCGGACACGTCGCCGCCGGTCAGCGTCGCGAGGTCGGGGGCGCCGAGGGTGAGCGCGACGACCGGGACGAGGATGACGGCGACCGAGATGGCCAGCGTCCACAGCACCGTACGGGCGACGTTGCGGCGCGGGTTCTCCAGCTCCTCGGAGAGGTAGATCGCGGTGCTGAAGCCCTGGGTGACGAAGAGGCCGATGCCCATCGCGGTGAGGATGGCGGTCAGGCCGACGGTGCTGCTGCCGCCGCCGTCGGTGGCCACCACGCCGTGGAAGAGGCTGCCGACGCCGCGCTGGCTGTTGCTGAAGCCGAGGAAGGCGACCACGGCGGCCGCGATGACCTCCAGGACGAGGAAGACGCCGGTGATCCAGGCGTTGGCCCGCAGGTCCAGCAGGCCGGCGACGGTGGCCGCCAGCATCACGCCGACGCCGGCGAGCGACGGGTCGACGTTGACGATCGGCGCGAGGTACTCGGCCGTCCCGAGGGCGATGACCGAGGGGACGACGAGCACCACGATGAGCGACTGGATGAACACCAGCCAGCCCGCGAAGCGGCCCGCCAGGGTGCCGACGATGGCGTACTCGCCGCCGGCGCTCGGGATGAGGGTGCCCAGCTCGGAGTAGCAGAAGGCGACGGCGATACAGATGACCGCGACGACCGCGATGGTCAGGGCGGTGGCCGTGCCGAGGCTGGCGAAGAGATCCGGTACCAGGACGAACAGTGAGGACGCCGGGGTCACGCAGGACAGCGTGAGCAGCGTGCCGCCCACGACGCCGATCGAACGGGTGAGCTTCTTCGGGGCTCCGGTGGAACCCTCGGACGCCGTCTCGGGGGCTACGGCGAGTGGCGGGCGAAGCGTGTCGGTCATCTGGCTTCCGATCGGCTCTGTGCGGTGCTGGGGGAGGGAGCGGTATCGCCTCCGACGGCTGTCTCTGGGTGTGTGCTTCTGTCGCTCCCGGTTCGCCATGGAACCTCGTGCGTATTGATTGCGTCAATGGCGGTTCTGCTTCGGAATCCGTTGTCGCAACCCGCCTAAACATCAGATCTCATGATCACTTACGGTAATTGTCAACTTTGTCCGAGTTGTTAGGTTCACTGAATCCTGGTCGAATCAAAGGTGAACGCGGCATTACATGGGATGAATCGAAGGTTGCGTGCGTCACACATCGACCTCTGCCAGGTGGAGCAAGGTGAGCCCGGCCCGTCCCGGACGGGTGCGGGAACCGCAGCAGTGGCCCGGAAAGTGGTCGGTAACGTTTCGACCCGTGGACACGACAAGGGCCGGACCCCTCGGGGTCCGGCCCTTGTCGTCACTCTGTGCTACCGAACGTCGTGGTGTCGACGCCGCCTCACTGCGTGGGCAGCCAGCCCGTCTGCACCATCTGCCCGGCCGCGATCCGGCGCGAGACGAAGATGCCACGGCCCGGCGGCAGCGGCTGGGGCTTGACGGTGCCGAGCAGGGCGCCCTCGTCCTTGTTGCCGGACAGGATGATGCCCTGGCCGCCCAGCTCCTTCATCCGCTGCATGATCGGCTCGTACATCGAGCGGCTGGCGCCACCCGAACTGCGCGCGATGATGATGCGCAGGCCGATGTCGCGGGCGAACGGCAGGAACTCGGCGAGCGGCGCCATCGGGTTGCCCGACTGCGTCGCCACCAGTTCGTAGTCGTCCACGATCACGAACATGTCCTTGCCGCTGTACCAGCTGCGGTTGCGCAGCTGCTCGGCGGTCACGTCCGGGCCGGGCAGGCGGCGGGAGCAGGCGCCGCGGAGCATCTCCACGATGTTGGTCATCGCCGGGGCGGCCGCCGCGTACTCGACCAGGTACTCCGGCGGCACCGTGCCGAGCAGCGCGCGGCGGAAGTCGCCGACCACGATGCCGGCCTGCTCCGGGGTGTACCGCTCGGTGATCTGCTTGATCAGCATCCGCAGCATCGCGGACTTCCCCGACTCGCCGTCGCCGAAGACGATGAACAGCGGGTCGGTCTCGAAGTTGACGAAGGCCGGAGCCAGCTCCACCTCGTCGACGCCGAACGCCACACCCAGCTCCGGGTGCTCGAAGCCCTTGGGCAGCGCGTGGCCGTCCAGGACCTGCGGCAGCATCCGGACCTGCGGCGCGCGCGGGCCCGTCCAGGCGCTGTCGACGGCCTCGATCAGGCCGGTCACACCGTCCACCAGGTCCTCGGTGGACGAGGAGCCGTCCAGCCGGGGCAGACCCGACAGGAAGTGCAGCTTGCCCGCGGTCAGACCGCGGCCCGGCTGGCCCGCCGGGACGTTCTGGGCGATCTTGCGGTCGACCTCGGACTCCATCGCGTCACCGAGCCGCAGCTCGGTGCGGTTCTGCAGCAGGTCCTTGAGGGCCGGCCGCAGCTCCGCGTAGCGCGCGGCGGTGATCACCAGGTGGACGCCGTAGCCGAGGCCCCGCTGTGCGATGTCCCCGACGACGCCCTCCAGCGCCTCGAACTCCTGCTTGAAGGTGAGCCAGCCGTCGATGACCAGGAAGACGTCGCCGAACTGCTCGTCCGGCAGCTGGCCGGCCGCCCGGCGGGTGCGGTACGTGCCGATGGTGTCGATGCCGCGGGCCCGGAACAGCTCCTCACGGCGGTTCAGGACCCCGTGCACCTCGCTGACCATCCGGCGGACCTTCTCGGCGTCCAGCCGGCCCGCGCTGCCGCCGACGTGCGGCAGGCCCTGCAGGCTCTGGAAACCGCCGCCGCCGAAGTCCATCAGGTAGAACTGCACCTCGGACGGCGTGTGGGTGACCGCGAAGCCCGCCACCATGGTGCGCACCAGCGTCGACTTGCCGGAGCGCGGACCACCGACGATGAGACCGTGGCCGGCCGCACCCGAGTAGTCCTGGTAGAGCACGTCGCGGCGCTGGTCGCGCGGCTTGTCGACGATGCCGACCGGCACCACGAGCTGGCCGAGTGCGCCGAACTCCGGTGAGGTGAGGCCGCGTTCCGGGGTGACCTGGAGCGGCGGCACCAACTGGTCGATGCTGGGCGCGTCGTCGAGCGGCGGCAGCCACACCTGGTGGGCCGGCGGGCCCTGGCCGATCATCCGGCCGACGAAGGTGTCGAGGACGGTGTCGAGCAGCGAGTCGTCGACCTCCTCGACCTCCTGCACGACCTCCTCCACCACCGGCTCGACGACCGCGACCTCGGCCGCCGTGAACAGCACCGGCTTGGCGGTGACCACCCGGCCGCTGCTGGTGCGCTGCTGGCCGGGCGCCCGGTAGGGGCCGGACACGTACGCGGCACGGAAGCGCTCCATCACGTCGGAGCCGAACTTCAGGTAGCCGACGCCGGGGATGGGCGGCAGGTGGTACGCGTCCGGCACGCCGATCGCGGCCCGCGACTCGGCCGCCGAGAAGGTGCGCAGACCCAGCCGGTAGGAGAGGAAGGTGTCCAGACCGCGGAGCTTGCCCTCCTCCAGTCGCTGCGAGGCCAGCAGCATGTGCATACCGAGCGAACGGCCGATTCGACCGATCTGGATGAACAGGTCGATGAAGTCCGGCTTCGCGGTGAGGAGTTCGGAGAACTCGTCGATGATCAGCAGCAGCGAGGGCAGCGGGTCGAGGGCGGCGCCGGCCGCGCGGGCCCGCTCGTACTCGTTGATGTTGGCGTAGTTGCCCGCCGAGCGCAGCAGCTCCTGGCGGCGGTTCATCTCGCCCTCGATCGAGTCACGCATCCGGTCGATGAGGGTGGCCTCACCCTCCAGGTTGGTGATCACGGCCGCGGTGTGCGGCATCTCCGCCATGCCGGCGAAGGTCGCACCGCCCTTGAAGTCGGCGAGGACGAGGTTGAGGACCTCGGAGGAGTGGGTGACCGCCAGCGCCAGCACGAGGGTGCGCAGCACCTCGGACTTGCCGGAGCCGGTGGCGCCGACGCACATGCCGTGCGGGCCCATGCCTTCGAGCGAGGCCTCCTTGATGTCCAGCCAGACGTACTCGCCGTTGCTCCCGACGCCCAGCGGCACCCGGAGCTTCTCGCGCATCGGCCGGGCCCGCCAGTGCCGGGCGGGGTCGAAGGACCCCGGGTCACCGGTGTTCATCATCTCGGTGAAGTCCATGCTGAGCAGCGACGGGTCCAGGTCGTCGCCGCCGGCCGAGATCCGGAAGGGCGCGAGCTGGCGGGCCAGTGCCTCGGACTGCCAGGAGGACAGGACGTCCGGCTTGCCCGAGTACGAGGCACCGGAGGCGGACTCCAGCAGCAGCGTCTCCGGGGTGACGGTGACGATCAGGTGGCCGGTGGGCTCGTCCAGGTCGCCGGGGACGACCTCGATGATGGTGACGCCCTGCACGCCCTCGGCGCCGGCCAGGATCGACTCGGCCGGCACCGAGGCGCCGTCCATGATGACGATCAGGTGCGGCTGGTCCGGGCTGGGCACCGAGTCGCGGGTGAAGCGCTGGCGGCCGGTGAGTTCGTCCGCGAGCAGCTCCTCCAGCTCACCGAGGCCGGTGGCGATCAGGCGGCGCGAGCCGGCCCCGTCGTTGTCCTTGCGGTGCTGGGTGTGCGGCAGCCACTTCGTCCACTCCCACTCGTCCACCGCGCCCGGCGCGGCCGCGACGCCGACCATCAGGTCGTCCGGCGAGTGCAGTGTCGTCAACTGGGCGATCATCGCCCGCACGTTGCCGTACACGGTGTCCGGGTCCCCGCACACCGTGATGTGGTAGAACGCCCGCAGCGAGACCGCCAGCGGCAGGTCCTGCAGCGTCCCGTGGGACTTCAGGAAGGTGTGCATCGCGGCGGCGGCGAGCGGTTCCAGCTCGTCCATCGGCGCGGTCTGCGGCGCCACCAGCGGTGTCGACAGCTGCTGGGGCCCCCGCCCCAGTCTGATCTGCGCGAAGTCGGCGTCACTCGGCCTTCGCTCCCACAGCCGCCGTCCCTCGGCCACGATCGACCACAGCTGGTCGGGCTCCGGGTGCAGGAACAGCTGTGCGCCGCGCTGGCGGTCGGCCGTGCGGCGGACCTGACGGCGCATCTGCTGCAGGTACTTCAGGTAGTCCCGGCGTTCGTCCGTGGTCCCCGAGTTGCCGCCCTTGCGGGACTTGACGACCTGGGCGACCGCCATGCCGGCGGTCGAGGCGACCATCAGAACGCCCATGATCTTCATCGGGCCCTGGGCCCCGGGCGAGAAGAAGAACGCCGCCGAACCGCCCATACCGAGCAGCGGCAGCAGGTTCATCATCCAGTCCTCGCTGCCCGTCCTGGGCAGCTCGGGCGGAGTAACCAGCTCCACCGGCTCGTCCGGCACGGCGGGCGGGTAGGCCCTCGCCGGACGTTTGACGGTCACAACGCTCACAACAGCATCAGCCCTCACGCAACTGGATACGTACGGGTGAGGACGCCCCGTGTGATGACGCCGCCCCCGCTCCGCCGACCGCAGGCGCCACAGAGGGTGCGCTTCCCAACCCCCGTACGCCTTGCGCAGGGGCCGATCCTACTGGTCGCCCACGGACGCCCCGCGCCGGGGCGTCCCTGCGGGCCGGCCGGGTGCGTTCCTGTGACGCGGCGGCGGAGGAACTGTGCAGCCGGCCGCGGACAACTGCGCCGAAACCGGGCGAACGGCCCGGCCCCGCAACGGATCCGGCACGCACCGCCCCGTCAGGCAGGGCCGACACGCGGCGGGAGCGGACCGAGCGGTAGGGTAACGCCGCGCCAACTCTCGGCCGGATCGTGACAGTTCCGGACCGGCCGGGGCCGACGCAGCACGGGAGGTCGGCCGGGGCCCGGACGGGCGTCTGCCGGCGACGCACAGTCAACGACGCACAGTCAACGAGGGGGAGCGCTGGTGAGCGCCAACGCAACGACCGGATTCTGCCGGGTCACCGTTGTGGCACCGGACAGCCGGATCGATGTCGCACTGCCGGAGGACGTTCCGCTCGCGGACGTCTACCCCGAGGTGCTCCGGCTGTCCGGCCAGACCCAGCCGGACGGCGCGCCGACCGGGTTCCACCTGGTCCGCCGCGACGGGATCGTCCTCGACAGCGGCCTGCCACTGGCCGCCCAGCAGGTGCGCGACGGGGACCTGCTGAGCCTGCGTCCGTTCGGTGAGTCACTGCCGCCGGCCGTGTACGACGACGTCGCCGACGCCATCGCCACCGCCGTCGAGGCCGACCGCCGGTTCTGGAGCCCGGAGCTGATGCGGGCCTTCGGCCTGATCGGCGCCGGCGTCCTGCTGGCCCTGCTCGGCTTCGCCCTCTGGTTCTCCGACCTGCGCCACGACATGCACGGCCTGGCCGGGGTGCTCTCCGGCGTCACCGCCGTCGTGCTCACCGCCTTCGCCGGCGTCCGCGCCCGGGTCTACCAGGACGCCGACGCGGCGCTGGCCCTCGGCCTCGGCGCCCTGCCGCACGCCCTGATCGGCGGCAGCGGCGTCATCGCCGTCGCCAACCTCGGCGACGGCCCGGGCCGGCTGCAGTTCCTGGTCGGCTGCGTGTCCGTCCTGGTGGTGTCCGTCCTGCTGGTCGGCCTGCTGCCGGAGAAGGACTCGGTCTTCGTCGCCGCGGCCTTCCTGGCCACCGCGGGCACCCTCGCCACCTTCGCGGCCGTCCTGCTGCCCGGCACCCCGGCGAGCCACATCGCGGCCGTCACCGGTGTCGCGGCCGTCGCCGTCATCGGCTTCCTGCCGGCCCTGTCCGCCCGCTTCGCCCGGCTGCCCGTCGGCTTCAGCGCCCCCGGCCAGACCCGGACCCGCAGCCGCGACTACGAGGACGAGAGCACCCGCTCCGAGAGCGTCCAGTACGAGCGGATCGCCCAGCAGGCCCGCCGCGGCCACGAGGTGCTGGTCGGCCTGGTCGGCGGCTGCGCCGCGGTCATCGTCGGCGCCTGCACGGTGCTCGGCTTCACCGACGCGCTGTTCGCGCAGCTGCTCGCGCTCACCATCGGCATCTCGACGATGCTGCGGGCCCGGCTGTTCCGCTACACCGCGCAGGTCTTCAGCCTCACCATCGCGGGGCTGATCAGCCTGGCGCTGCTGATCCTGGGCCTGTCGCTGCACACCCCGCTGTTCATCATCAAGGCGACCAGCAGCACCGCGGTCGACCTGCGCACGATCTGGCTGGGTGCCTCGATCGGGCTCGGCGCGGCGATCCTGACCGCGATCGCCCTGGTCGTGCCGAAGCTCGGCGTCTCGCCGTTCTGGGGCCGCATCCTCGACATGGTGGACAGCCTGACGCTGATGGCCCTCGTGCCGCTGGCGCTCGCCGTGCTCGACGTCTACAACCTGGTGCGCGGCGCCACCGGCTGACCGCCGCCGGCGCCCCGCCCGCCCGGTGCCCGCCGCCGACCCGCTTCAGGGGCCGGCGGCGGGCACTGGTACGCTTGGCCATTGAGCGCAGCCGTGTGCCCGGGTCGACGACCCGGAGGCCCTGGCCGCGCCCGCTGTACGACACCGAGTCCTCTCAAGATTCCTGTGCCGTAGACCAGGATCACTCGGACCACCTTGAAGGAGTTGCTGTGGCTCTCGACGCCGCTGTCAAGAAGCAGATCTTCGCCGATTTCGGCCAGAAGGAGGGCGACACCGGCTCCCCCGAGGTCCAGGTCGCCATGCTTTCCCGCCGTATCTCGGACCTGACCGAGCACCTCAAGCTGCACAAGCACGACCACCACTCGCGTCGTGGCCTGCTGATCCTCGTCGGTCAGCGTCGTCGCCTGCTGCAGTACCTGGCCAAGAAGGACATCGAGCGTTTCCGTACGCTCGTCGACCGTCTGGGCATCCGCCGCGGTGCCGCCGGCGGCGCCCGCTAGGACCGCCGCTCGGGGCGGCTCCCCACACCGGGGAGCCGCCCTTTGCGCGTAAGTCCGGCCGCTCCGTGAGGACACGGAGAGCGGCCGGCACGGGTACCCGTCGCAACGGCGCCGGGTACCGGACAAGAACTCGCGGTCACCTCCCGGGGTGGCCGAGGATTGCACCGTAGGGTTATGGGCATGCCGGGTGATGGCGCAAACGGAGCGCCGCCCGGGCAGAGACCCGAACCCCACGCGGGACGAAGGCTTCAAACGGAAGCCGCCCGCATCCGGGAGAGCGTCCAGACGCGACCGCCGACCAGGCCTGGCAGCCGAGGCGCCGGTCCTCGGTAGTGGCCGCCGGGAGTCCCACGAGGGGACGACCCGGAGGCTTCGATCGAAGACCGGCCCGACTGCCTTCTCTGCGAAAGAGAGCCGGGGCCCTAGGCAGGCAAGCGCTGGGACGCTCTTCCGGAGAACGTACGAAAGAGGAGATCTTCCAGGTGGAAGAGAACGTGTTCTACGCCGAGGCCGTCATCGACAACGGTTCCTTCGGCACCCGTACCATCCGCTTCGAGACCGGCCGTCTGGCCCGTCAGGCCGCCGGCTCGGCCGTGGCCTACCTCGACGACGACACCATGGTGCTGTCGGCGACCAGCGCGTCCAAGCAGCCGAAGGAGCACTTCGACTTCTTCCCGCTGACCGTGGACGTCGAGGAGCGGATGTACGCCGCGGGCCGCATCCCCGGCTCGTTCTTCCGTCGTGAGGGCCGTCCGTCCGAGGACGCCATCCTCACCTGCCGTCTGATCGACCGCCCGCTGCGCCCGTCCTTCGTCAAGGGCCTGCGCAACGAGATCCAGGTCGTCGTCACCGTGATGGCGCTCAACCCCGACCACCTGTACGACGTGGTGGCCATCAACGCCGCCTCCGCGTCCACCCAGCTGGCCGGCCTGCCGTTCTCCGGTCCGATCGGCGGCGTCCGCGTCGCACTGATCAAGGGCCAGTGGGTGGCGTTCCCGACCCACAGCGAGCTGGAGGACGCCGTCTTCGACATGGTCGTCGCCGGCCGCACGCTGCCGGACGGCGATGTCGCGATCATGATGGTCGAGGCCGAGGCCACCGACAAGACCATCAAGCTGGTCGAGGGCGGCGCCGACGCGCCGACCGAGGACGTCGTCGCCGCCGGTCTGGACGCCGCGAAGCCGTTCATCAAGGTCCTGTGCGCCGCGCAGTCCCAGCTGGCCGCCCAGGCCGCCAAGCCGACCGGCGAGTTCCCGGTCTTCCTGGACTACCAGGAGGACGTGTTCGCCGCCCTGACCAACGCGGTCAAGGACGAGCTGGCCCAGGCGCTCACCATCGCCGGCAAGCAGGAGCGCAACAACGAGCTGGACCGCGTCAAGGCGATCGCCGCCGAGAAGCTCCTGCCGGAGTTCGAGGGCCGCGAGAAGGAGATCAGCGCCGCGTACAACGCGCTGACCAAGAAGGTCGTCCGCGAGCGCGTCATCAAGGACAAGGTCCGGATCGACGGCCGCGGCGTCACGGACATCCGTACGCTCGCCGCCGAGGTCGAGGCCATCCCGCGCGTGCACGGCTCGGCCCTGTTCGAGCGTGGCGAGACCCAGATCCTGGGCGTCACCACCCTCAACATGCTCCGCATGGAGCAGCAGCTCGACACGCTCTCCCCGGAGACGCGTCGCCGCTACATGCACAACTACAACTTCCCGCCGTACTCGGTCGGCGAGACCGGCCGCGTGGGCTCGCCCAAGCGCCGCGAGATCGGCCACGGCGCGCTGGCGGAGCGGGCGATCATCCCCGTGCTGCCGACCCGCGAGGAGTTCCCCTACGCGATCCGCCAGGTCTCCGAGGCGCTGAGCTCCAACGGCTCGACCTCGATGGGCTCGGTCTGCGCCTCCACCATGTCGCTGCTGAACGCCGGTGTGCCGCTCAAGGCCGCCGTCGCCGGTATCGCCATGGGCCTCATCTCGCAGGAGATCGACGGTGAGACGCACTACGTCGCGCTGACCGACATCCTGGGTGCCGAGGACGCGTACGGCGACATGGACTTCAAGGTCGCCGGTACCCGCAACTTCATCACCGCCCTCCAGCTCGACACCAAGCTGAACGGCATCCCGGCCTCCGTCCTCGCGGCTGCGCTCAAGCAGGCCAAGGACGCCCGTCTGCACATCCTCGATGTGATGAACGAGGCCATCGACGCGCCCGACGAGATGTCGCCGAACGCGCCGCGCATCATCACCATCAAGATCCCGGTGGACAAGATCGGCGAGGTCATCGGCCCGAAGGGCAAGATGATCAACCAGATCCAGGAGGACACCGGCGCGGACATCACCATCGAGGACGACGGCACCATCTACATCGGTGCCATCGACGGTCCCTCGGCGGAGGCTGCCCGTACGACGATCAACCAGATCGCCAACCCGACCATGCCGGAGGTCGGCGAGCGCTACCTGGGCACCGTGGTGAAGACCACGACGTTCGGCGCGTTCGTCTCGCTCATGCCGGGCAAGGACGGCCTGCTGCACATCTCGCAGATCCGCAAGCTCGCCGGTGGCAAGCGCGTGGAGAACGTCGAGGACGTGCTGGCCGTCGGCGCCAAGGTCCAGGTCGAGATCGCCGAGATCGACCCGCGCGGCAAGCTCTCGCTGATCCCCGTGGTCGAGGGCGAAGAGGGCGGCGAGGCCGCGTCCGAGTGACGCGTCCCTAGCGCACCCCGCGGCCCGCACGCCCCTTGAGGCGTGCGGGCCGCACCCTGTTGTTCCCTTGCATCTTTTCTCAACGGAGGTACCCCGTGGCCCAGGCCTCGGCGGCGAAGCAGCGCCCCGGCACCACCCGCACCCTGCTCAAGGGCACCGACGGAGCCGGCACGGTACGCCGTACCGTCCTCCCCGGCGGCCTGCGAGTCGTCACCGAGACCCTGCCGACGGTGCGCTCGGCGACCTTCGGCATCTGGGTCGGCGTCGGCTCCCGGGACGAGACCCCGGTGCTGAACGGTGCCACCCACTACCTGGAGCACCTGCTCTTCAAGGGCACCGAGCGGCGCAGCGCGCTGGACATCTCGGCGACCCTGGACGCGGTCGGCGGCGAGATGAACGCCTTCACCGCGAAGGAGAACACCTGCTACTACGCGCGGGTGCTCGACACCGACCTGCCGCTCGCCATCGACGTGGTCTGCGACATGCTCACCGGCTCGCTGATCCGCCCCGAGGACGTGGACGCCGAGCGCGGCGTCATCCTGGAGGAGATGGCGATGGCCGAGGACGACCCGGGCGACGTCGTGCACGACCTCTTCGCCAAGGTCATCTACGGCAGCGGCCCGCTGGCCCGCCCGATCCTCGGCACCCAGGAGACGGTGAACAACCTCACCCGCGACCAGATCGCCGGGTTCTTCCACCGCCGCTACAAGCCCGAGAACCTGGTCGTCGCCGCCGCCGGCAACCTGGACCACCGCAAGGTCGTCAAGCAGGTCGAGCAGGCCTTCGCCGCGATCCTCGCCAAGTCGGACGCGGTCCCCGCCGAGGTCCGCCGCGGCGCCAAGACGGTGCGCACGGCCGGCCAGGTCGAGGTGCTCAACCGCCCCACCGAGCAGGCCCACCTCGTCCTCGGCGTGCCCGGCGTGCCCCGGCACGACGAGCGCCGCTGGGCCCTCGGCGTGCTCAACGCCGTGCTCGGCGGCGGCATGAGCTCGCGCCTCTTCCAGGAGGTCCGGGAGAAGCGCGGACTGGCGTACTCGGTCTACTCCTACTCCTCCTCGTACTCCGACAGCGGCCTCTTCGGCATCTACGCCGGCTGCCAGCCCAAGCGGGTCGAGGAGGTGCTCAAGATCTGCCGCGAGGAGCTCGCCAAGGTCGTCGAGGAGGGCATCACCGAGGAGGAGCTGCGCCGCGCGATCGGCCAGATCTCCGGCTCCACCGTGCTCGGCATGGAGGACACCGGCTCGCTGATGAACCGCATCGGCAAGGCCGAGCTCAGCTACGGCCACCACCTGTCGGTCGACGAGATGCTCGCCAGGATCGCGGCGGTCACCCTGGAGGACGTCCACGCGGTCGCCCGCGAGGTGCTGGGCGCCCACCGGCCCTCGCTCGCCCTGATCGGCCCGGTCACCGCCAAGCGGGCCGACAAGCTCGCCGCCCTGCTGGCCTGAGCCGTCCCTGTACCGTGCTGCCCGTTGGTACTGCCCGCCTGAGAGGACTACTGAGATGACGCTGCGCGTAGCCGTGATCGGTGCCACCGGCCGGATCGGCTCCGAGGCCGTGAAGGCGGTCGAGGCCGCCCCCGACCTCGAACTGGTCGCCGCCCTGGACAGCAAGGCCAAGTTGGAGACGCTGACCGAGGCGGGCGCCGACGTAGCCGTCGAGCTGACCCACCCCGACGCGGTGATGGCCAACCTCGACTACTGCCTGCACAACGGCATCCACGTGGTCACCGGCACCACCGGCTGGACGGACGAGCGGCTCGCCACCGTCCGCGGCTGGCTCGGCGAGGCCCCGCAGACCGGTCTGCTGATCGCGCCGAACTTCTCCATCGGCGCCGTCCTGAGCATGCAGTTCGCCCAGCAGGCCGCGAAGTACTTCGAGACCGTCGAGGTCGTCGAGCTGCACCACAACAACAAGGCCGACGCCCCGTCCGGCACCGCGACCCGCACCGCGCAGCTGATCGCCGCCGCCCGCGACGCCGCCGGCCTGCCCCGCCAGTCGGACCCGACCACGCACGGCCTCGACGGCGCCCGCGGCGCGGACGTGGACGGCGTGCCGGTGCACTCCGTCCGCCTGCGCGGCCTGCTGGCCCACCAGGAGGTGCTGCTCGGCGACAGCGGCGAGACGTTGACCATCCGGCACGACTCGCTGCACCACAGCTGCTTCATGCCGGGCATCCTGCTCGGCGTGCGCAGGGTGGTGCAGACCCCCGGGCTGACCCTCGGCCTCGAACACTTCCTGGACCTGTGAGCCCCGAATGACCTCCCGTACCGGTTTCTTCCTGCTCTCCGCCGTCCTGCTGTTCGTCGCCGTGCTCTGCGTCTTCGAGGGCGGCCAGCTGATCGCCACCGGCAAGCCGCTGGGCATCGGCATGGGCCTGTGCGCGTTCGTCATCCCGGTGATCGGGGTGTGGTTCCTGCGCCAGACCGTCCGCTTCGGCCGGGCCAGCGAGCGGATGGCCCGCGAGCTGGAGGCCGAGGGCGGCCTGCCGGTGGACGAGCTGCGCCGCACCGCGGGCGGCCGGATCGACCGGGACTCGGCGGACGAGGTGTTCGCCCGCCGCCAGGAGGAGGCCGAGGCCGCCCCGGGGGACTGGCGGGTGTGGTTCCGCCTGGCCGTCGCGTACGCGGACGCCGGCGACACCCCGCGGGCCCGGAAGACCATGCAGCACGCCATCCGCCTGCACGCCTCGTCGGCCGCCGCCCCGGTCGCGGGCTAGGCTGGCGGCCGTCACCGAGCAGTACCGTCTTATCCTCTGGAGGATTCTCGCGTGAGCGACGAAGTGGGAGTGGTCCCGCAGTTCCGCAGCGACGTCGGGGTGGAGCTGGTCCGCAGCGCCGCGACCGATTCGGACGTCATCTGGGCGGCCCGGGTCTCGACGGCGGGGGAGCAGTCCCTGGAAGCGCTCCGGCAGGACCCGGAGAAGTCCCGGGGCCTGATCAACTACCTGATGCGCGACCGCCACGGCACGCCGTTCGAGCACAACTCGATGACCTTCTTCATCACGGCGCCGATCTTCGTGTTCCGCGAGTTCCACCGGCACCGCAGCGGATGGTCCTACAACGAGGAGTCCGGCCGCTACCGCGAGCTGCAGCCGGTCTTCTACGTGCCGAACGAGGAGCGCAGGCTCGTCCAGCAGGGCCGCCCCGGCAAGTACGAGTTCGTCGAGGGCACCGAGAAGCAGCACGCGGTGGTCACCGAGCAGATGGCGGCCTCCTACCAGGCCTCCTACCGCGCGTACCAGGAGATGCTGGAGGCGGGCGTGGCCCGCGAGGTGGCCCGTGCGGTGCTGCCGGTCGGCCTGTTCTCCTCGATGTACGCGACCTGCAACGCGCGCTCGCTGATGCACTTCCTGTCGCTGCGGACGAAGGACGAGCGGGCCACCGTGCCGTCGTTCCCGCAGCGTGAGATCGAGATGGTCGCGGAGCAGATGGAGGCGCAGTGGGCCGAGCTCATGCCGCTCACCCATGCGGCCTTCAACGCACACGGCCGGGTCGCGCCCTGACCTGCGCCGATAGGCATATGGACGGATTGTGAAGCATGTCCGGATTGCGGCTTTTCTAGCCGCTACCTAGGCTCAGGACACGGATTCCGGTGCTGCTTGAACCCCCGAGCAAGCAGCACCGGAATCCCATCCCCGGCCCGGAACCGGACGGCCCGGCGATCGTCACACATGTGTCACACCTGTCCGAACCCTGGACCGGCATGGGTACCCCCCTGCCGCCTACGAGTAGTTTTGGACGCATGGCTCCGACCTCCACCCCCCAGACACCCTTCGGCCGGGTCCTGACCGCGATGGTGACCCCGTTCACCGCCGACGGCGGTCTCGACCTCGACGGCGCGCAGCGCCTCGCCGCGCACCTCGTCGACTCCGGCAACGACGGCCTCGTCGTCAACGGCACCACCGGCGAGTCGCCGACCACCAGCGACGCCGAGAAGGCCCAGCTGGTACGCGCCGTCGTGGAGGCGGTAGGGGACCGGGCCCACGTGGTCGCCGGCGTCGGCACCAACGACACCCGCCACAGCGCCGAACTGGCCCGCCAGGCCGAAGCGGCCGGCGCCCACGGCCTGCTGGTCGTGACCCCGTACTACAGCAAGCCCCCGCAGGAGGGGCTCTACCAGCACACCGTGCACATCGCGGACGCCACCGGACTCCCGGTGATGCTCTACGACATCCCCGGGCGCAGCGGCGTCGCGCTGAGCCACGAGACGCTGGTCCGGCTCGGCGAGCACCCGCGGATCGTCGCCAACAAGGACGCCAAGGGCGACCTGGGCGCGGCCTCCTGGGCGATCGCGCGCTCCGGGCTGGCCTGGTACTCGGGTGACGACATCCTGAACCTCCCGCTGCTCTCGGTCGGCGCGGTCGGCCTGGTCAGCGTGGTGGGCCACGTGGTCGCCCCGGAGCTGCGGGCCATGGTGGACGCCTTCGTCGCCGGCGACATCGCCAAGGCCACCGCCGTCCACCAGAGCCTGCTGCCGGTCTTCACCGGAATGTTCCGCACCCAGGGCGTCATTCTCAGCAAGGCCGCACTCAACCTCCAGGGACTGCCGGCGGGGCCGCTGCGGCTTCCGCTGATCGCGGCGACTCCGGAGGAGATTGCGCGATTGAAGGAGGATCTCGCCGCCGGCGGGGTACACCTGTAGCAGACACAGACGTGCGCGCCCCGGCTCGCCGAGTCCCCGCGGACTCGCCGCTGAACCGGAAGACGGCGCGAGAGCACCAAAGCCTAGGTAAGTAGGAAACCGACACTGAGTACGCGCGCCATATGTCCCCAGGGGGAGGACCCCGGGCATATGGCGTGCGTCGTAAGGAGAGTCTTTTGAGCCACCCGCACCCCGAACTCGGCGCGCCCCCCGCACTGAAGCAGGGCGCCCTGCGTGTCACCCCGCTCGGCGGCCTGGGTGAGATCGGCCGCAACATGACGGTGCTGGAGTACGGCGGCCGCCTGCTCATCATCGACTGCGGCGTGCTCTTCCCCGAGGCCGAGCAGCCCGGCGTGGACCTGATCCTGCCGGACTTCAGCTCGATCCGGGACCGCCTCGACAAGATCGACGGCATCGTCCTGACCCACGGGCACGAGGACCACATCGGCGCCGTCCCGTTCCTCCTCCGGGAGAACCCGGACATCCCGCTGATCGGCTCCAAGCTCACCCTCGCCCTGATCGAGGCCAAGCTCGCCGAGCACCGGATCCGCCCGTACGTGCTGGAGGTCAAGGAGGGCGAGCGCGAGCGCATCGGCCCCTTCGACTGCGAGTTCATCGCGGTCAACCACTCCATCCCCGACGCCCTGGCCGTCGCCGTCCGCACCCCCGCGGGCATGGTCGTCGCCACCGGCGACTTCAAGATGGACCAGCTGCCGCTCGACGGCCGCCTCACCGACCTGCCGGCCTTCGCCAAGCTGGCGGAGGAGGGCATCGACCTCCTGCTGGTGGACTCCACCAACGCCGAGGTCCCCGGCTTCATCCCGCACGAGCGCGACATCTCGGCCGCCCTGCGGACCGTCTTCGCGAACGCCGACAAGCGCATCATCGTCGCCTCGTTCGCCAGCCACGTGCACCGCATCCAGCAGGTGCTGGACGCCGCGCACGAGTACAAGCGCAAGGTCGCCTTCGTCGGCCGCTCGATGGTCCGCAACATGGGCATCGCCCGCGACCTGGGCTACCTGAAGGTCCCGGGCAACCTGATCGTCGACGTGAAGACGCTGGACGACCTCCCGGACAAGAACGTCGTGCTGGTCTGCACCGGCTCCCAGGGCGAGCCGATGGCGGCCCTCTCCCGGATGGCCAACCGCGACCACCAGATCCGGATCGTCGAGGGCGACACCGTGATCATGGCCTCCTCGCTCATCCCGGGCAACGAGACCGCGATCTACCGTGTGATCAACGGCCTGACCCGCTGGGGCGCCAACGTCGTCCACAAGGGCAACGCCAAGGTGCACGTCTCCGGCCACGCCTCGGCCGGCGAACTGCTGTACTTCTTCAACATCTGCAAGCCGAAGAACCTGATGCCGGTCCACGGCGAGTGGCGCCACCTGCGGGCCTGCGCCGACCTGGGCATCAAGACCGGCATCCCGAAGGAGCGCACGGTCATCGCCGAGGACGGCGTGGTGGTCGACCTGGAGAAGGGCGTCGCCAAGATCGTCGGCAAGGTCCAGGCGGGGTACGTCTACGTCGACGGCTCCTCCGTCGGCGACATCACCGAGGCCTCCCTGAAGGACCGCCGGATCCTCGGCGAGGAGGGCTTCATCTCGGTCTTCGTCGTGGTGGACTCCAGCAGCGGCAAGATCGTGAGCGGTCCGACCATCCAGGCCCGCGGCTCCGGCATCGACGACAGCGCATTCGTGCCGGTCGTCGCCAAGCTGCAGGAAGGCCTGTCGCGTTCGGCCAACGACGGCGTCCTCGAGGTCCGTCAGATCCAGCAGCTCGTGCGCCGCATCATCGGCAAGTGGGTGGCGGACAACTACCGCCGCCGGCCGATGATCATCCCGGTCGTCGTCGAGGTCTGACCCGGTTTGACCTGGGGCGGCCCGGAGCGTAATGTTCTCCGGGTTGCCCCAGTGGCAATCGGCTTCTTCCGACTCGGAATCGAGAAGGAAAAGCAGCCCGAGAAACTCTGGTAGAGTTCGGGAGCGCCGAAAGGCCAAAGGAAAGCAAATCAGATAAACGAAACTCCGGAAAACGGAGCGGAAAACGTCTGGTAAGCTGGAAACACGAAAGAACGAAGCGCCCGGAGAGACCGTGAGAGCGGCTCGAAGGAAGTGTCCGTTCCTTGAGAACTCAACAGCGTGCCAAAAGTCAACGC
>NZ_JBHUWW010000161.1:0-17465 GCF_042669755.1 Kitasatospora sp. NPDC057223
GGCGGGTGCTACTTGTCGGCGGCCGCGGCTTCGGCCTTCTTCTGCAGGTCCCCGAGGACGGCGGTGGCGTCGCCGGAGACGGCGGTGCCGCCGCTCTTCTTGATCTCGGCGGAGACGGCGTCCCAGCTGGTGTCACCCAGCGGGTAGAACTTCGCCTGCGGGAGCAGGGCGAAGAACGGCGCCAGGTCGGCGTGCTTGCCGCTGGCGGTCATCTCGGCGAGGGTGTCCTTGGTGACGGGCATGAGGTTGTACAGCTCGTCGAACTTGAGCGTGTTCTCCTTGTTGAAGGCGAAGTCGAGGAACGCCTTCACCTGCTCCTGGTGGTTGTTCTTCTTGAACGCCATCACCCAGTCGGCGACACCGAGGGTGGAGGCCAGCGGGCCGGACTTGCCGGGGATCGGGGCGACCGCGTAGTCGACCTTGCCGTCCTTGGACTTCTGGATCAGCGACGGGTGGCCGTTGAGCATGGCGGTCTTGCCGGCGCCGAAGTCCGCGAAGGCGGTCTTGCGGTCGGTGGTGGCCGGGTTCGGGTAGGTCAGACCGGTGTCGACCAGGTTGGCCTTCAGCCAGTTGAACGTCTCGATGTTGGCCGGCGAGTTGAGGGCGTACTTGCCGGAGGCGTCGGTGACGCCGCCGCCGTTGCCCAGCTCCCACATCATGCTCTCGCCCTGGGTCTCCTCGGGGCCGAGCGGCAGGGCGTAGGGGGTGACGCCGGGGACCTTCGCCTTGATCAGCTCGGCGTCCTTCTTGACCTCGTCCCAGGTCTTCGGGGCCTCGGTGATGCCGGCCTGCGCGAAGATGGCCTTGTTGTAGAAGAAGGCACGCGCGGAGGAGACGAACGGGATGCCGTACTGGGTGTCCTTGACCTGGCCGGCCTTGGAGAAGGTGTCGATGAAGTTGGCCTGCGTCGCGGGCGACAGGACGTCGGACGCCTTGTACAGCAGGTCGTCGGCGACCTTGTCGGCGTAGCCGCCGGTCTGCAGGACGTCCGGGTAGTTGCCGGACTGGATCATCGTCTTGACCTGCTTGTCGATGTCGTTCCAGTTGACGACCTGGACATCGACCTTGATCTTCGGGTTCGCGGCGGTGAACGCCGTGGCGACGCCGTCCCAGTACGCCTTCGAGCCGTTCGCCGCCGTGTCGCCGTAGTCGGCCGCCACGAGCTTGATGGTGGTGGCGGCGCCATCGGACGATCCGCCGCTCTTGCCGCTGCTGCCGCAGCCGGTCAGGACCAGCGCGCCGGCCGCACAGGCCGCGGAGAGGAGAAGTACAGATCGGTTCACGGGAGTTACCGCTTTCTGCGTTGAATCTGAAGCCGCCGGGACAGGGGGCTCCGAAACGTGGGGGATGAGCGGGAGGGGGCCGGTGTCGTACGCCCGGCCCGGTGGTGCCCTGGTTGGTCGTCGCGTTGATCGTGTGCGGCCGTGCGCGCGGCCGCAGCTTCCGGGGGACGGGGTGTGCGCCTGCGCCTGGTCGAGGCTGCGGGCCACCGTTCGTCTGCCGTGTGAGCCAGAGTGCACCACCCCGACACAGAGGCCTAGACCTCTTTACCGAATCGTGGCCCGGGGTGCAGAGGGTGCCTCGAAAGTGGCCGGGAACCAAAGAAATGGCGACTTGGTACAGACCAAGTCCCCTTCCGAATCCCGCCGACCGGGCGGCTGCCGACACCTCCGGCCGCCACGGGCACCCCTCCGAAATGGTTGCGCAGGGGAACAAAAGCGAGGTCCAAGGGGATGGGGACAAGCAGTCACCGCAAGGGAGTTGTGGCCGGGCCCAGCGGCGTCCGCGGGCGGCCCGGGCGGTGGCGCGACCTTGGGACTCTGGCAAAAAGCGGCTCCGACCAGTCATCATGTACCTGGCGGATAGCCGCCGGGGCAGGAACCCGCCACCGCGGGCACGAGTGCGAGCCTGGGAGGTACGACGGGTGCTGACTGTCGTCGGGCTGGGCAGCCTTGCCGAGCGTCTCTACACCGATCTGGTCACCCACGGCTCGGCCAGCGCCCACGCGCTGGCCGAACGTTCGGGGACGGATCCGGACGAAACGGCCATCGCACTTGACGAGTTGGCCGCACACGGGCTGATCGCCCCGCGCACCGCCCCCGACAGCGGCCCCGGCGGCCCCTCCGGGGGCGGCCGGCCGGGCGCGGCGTCGCACTTCGCGGCCGCGCCGCCCGCCGTCGCACTGGAGGCGCTGCTCGCCGGGCAGCGGCACGCGCTGCGACAGGCCGAGCTCTCGGCGGCGGCCCTCGCCGAGGCGTACCGGGCCGCGACCTCCGACGGCGCCCACCGCGACCTGGTCGAGATCGTGGTCGGCCCGGCCGCGATCGGGCACCGCGTCGAACAGGTCCAACGCGGCGCCGAGCGCGAGCTGCTGGCCCTGGTCACCGGGCAGTACGACGTCGTCCCGGCGGACGCGACGGGGGCCGAGACCGAGGCCGTCGAGCGGGGCGTCGCCTACCGGGTGGTGATCGGACGTCAGGCGCTCGGCGCCCCGCGCGCCGCCGAGACCCTGTTCGAGGCGCTCGGCCGGGACCAGCGGATCAGGGTGGCCGACCAGGTCCCGACCAAGCTGATCGTCGCCGACGGGGCCCTCGCGCTGGTCCCGCTCACCGAGCCCGGGGAGAACGGCGAGCCCGCCGCCATGCTGGTCCGCGCGCCCGGCCTGGTGAAGCTGCTGGTCATCCTGTTCGAGCAGGTCTGGGAGTGGGCCCACCCGCTCGGACTGGAGGCCGGCCTGCCCGTACTCGGCGAGGCACCGGCAGGCCAGCCGGTCGGGGTGGACCGCCGGATCCTCTCCCTCCTGCTGGCCGGCTCGACCGACCAGGCCGTCGCCAACCAGCTGGGCCTCGGCCTGCGCACCGTCCAGCGCCGCATCAAGGCCGTCATGGAACTCGCCCACGCGGAGACCAGGGTCCAGCTCGGCTGGCAGGCCCACCGCCGCGGCTGGGTCCAGGACTGACCGCCGCCATCGCGGGAACGACCCCTCGCGGTAACAACTGGGCAACACCGCCGTGCCGTCCAAGTCCGTTGCAGTCGATGGCTTATAACGTGCCGTCACCGGATCACCGGCTGTACTGCGGAGAGGGGATCGGCAATGTCCTCCGGCGGAAACAACTCCAGTACCAACACCCCCAACGGCCACAGGCTCGTCTTCTGGGCGGCCGTCATCACCGCCCTCCTGGGCTTCGTCGGCGTCGTCGTGGCGGGCTACCTCGGCTACCTGGGGGCGACGGCGTCCTCCGAGAGCAAGGCCGCCCCCGACACGAGGGCCGCCCCGACCGTCGCGGCCCCCACGCCACCACCACCGGTCACCGTCCCGACCGAACCTGTCGCTCCCGCCGCTCCCGCCGCTCCTGTCACACCCGACACACCTGCCGCGCCCACCGAGAGGACCACCGCACCGGCTCCCCGCACCGTCCCGTCCGCCACCCCCTCGGCGGCCGCGCCGCCGGCGGCCTCCGCCGACGTCCAGTACCTCTCGGACCTGCACGCCCTCCAGGGGGACAACCGGGTGAAGACCGCCGAGCTGAGCAGCGGCGGGACGAAGACCACGTACGTCCACAGCCTCCGTACCGTCAACCCGTCGACCGAGTACACCTTCGAGTACGTGATCAACGGTGACTGGGCGTTCTTCACCGCGACCATCGGCATCGAGAACGGCGCCCGGGACAACAGCGGTGCCGTCTTCCAGATCTACCTGGACGGCAAGACAGCCCCGGAACTCAGTTTCACCGTCGCACAGTACGAGAGCAGGGAGATCCGGATCCCGGTCTCCGGCAAGAGCAAGATCAAGCTCCACACCGCGAACGTCAAGCGGGAGGGCTACTTCCCGACGGTCTGGGGCGACGCCCGCTTCACCACGGGGTAGTGCGCCCACCACCCGTCCCGGAGGCTCGGCCCGGCCGGTCGTACCCGGAGCAGGCAGTAAGGTGATCACACCCGGAAGGGCCCGGACCCACCACGCCGCCGTGAAGGGACTTCGCATGCCGACGCTCGGCCTCCACAAGGACTTTCTCCGGGAGTTCGCCCGGCTGGAGAAGAAGGTCCGGACGAAAGTCGCCGACGCCTTCGACAAGTTCGAGCACTCGTCGGCCACCGGGCAGCACCTGGAGAAGCTCAACCACGGGCGGGACCCACGGCTGAAGACCATCCGGATCGACAAGTTCTACCGCGGAGTCGTCCTCGCCCCGGACGGCGGCGACAGCTTCCTGCTGCTCAAGGTCCTGCCGCACGACGACGCCATCGACTGGGCGCTCAAGCACCGGGCCACCGTCAACACCGCGACCGAGGGCATCGAGCTGCGCAACGACATCGCGCTCGAACAGCTCGCCCCCGGACTGCGCAGGGCAGCCGAAGGCAGCACCGCGCAGCCGCTGTTCGCCCGCGTCTCCGACGCCGACCTGACCAGGCTCGGCATCGACGGCCAGATCCTGCCGATCGCCCGCCGGCTCGACAACGAGGAGATGCTCGACGCACTGCGCGCCATCCTCCCGGAGCACCAGTACGACGTCCTGTTCGGGCTCGCGGCGGGCATGAGCACCGAGGACGTCTGGCGTGAGATCGTCCAGACCCAGCGCACCGCCGGGCTGGAGACCGCGACCGTCGCCACCGTCGCGGGCACTCCGCAGGACGACCTCACCGCCGCGATGTCCCGGGCCCAGGGCCGGATCACGCTGGTCTCCGGGCCCGCCGAGCTCATGGAACTGCTGGAACGCCCCTTCGACGCCTGGCGGATCTTCCTCCACCCGTCCCAGCACCGCATCGCCTACCGCCCCTCCTACAACGGCCCGGCCCGGGTCACCGGCGGCCCGGGCACCGGCAAGACCGTCGTCGCCCTGCACCGGGCCGCGCAGCTGGCCGCCGCCCTGCCCCCGGACACCCCGGACGGCGCCGTCCTGCTCACCACCTTCACCCGCGACCTCGCCGCCGAACTCCAGCGCAGCCTGCACCTGCTGGTCACCGACCCGGAGCAGCGCCGCCGGGTCCGGGTGGTCAACATAGACGCGCTGGCCGCCGAAGTCCTGCGCGGCAGCCGGGGCCACGGCCGGCTCAGCATCCTCACCGACCAGCGCGACGTCACCGCCCGCTGGGGCCGCATCACCCGCCGGCTCGACCTCGACCACAGCGCCGCCTTCCTCGACCAGGAGTGGCGCCACGTGATCCTCGCCCAGGGGATCAGCACCGCCGAGCAGTACCTGAAGGCCTCCCGGGCCGGGCGCGGCACGGCGCTCGGCCCGCTGAAGCGGGCCCAGGTCTGGCGCGCCGTCACCGCCTTCACCGACGACCTGCGGGCCTCCGACACCTGGACGTTCCACCAGGTCTGCGACGAGGCCGCCCGCATCCTCACCGCCCGCGGCGCCGACGGCGGCGGCCATCTCTTCCGCCACGTCCTGGTCGACGAGGCCCAGGACCTCCACCCCGCCCAGTGGCGCCTGCTGCGCGCCGCCACCGAACCGGGCCGCCCCGACGACCTGTTCATCGCCGGCGACCCCCACCAGCGCATCTACGGCAACAAGGTGTCGCTGCGCAGCATGGGCATCCACATCACCGGCCGCTCCCACCGGCTGCGGATCAACTACCGCTCCACGCACGAGATCGTCGCCTGGGCCACCGCCCTCCTCGCGGGCGAACCGGCCGACGACATGGACGGCGGCGACGACGGCCTCGGCGACTACCGCTCCGCCTTCCACGGCAGCCGCCCGGTGACCGCCGGTCACCCCACCAAGGCGGCCGAACTCGACGCCCTGGTGGGCCAGGTGTCGCAGTGGCTGACCGCCGCCGAGGTGCCGGCCGGCGAGATCGGGATCGCCGTCCGCTTCGTCCAGTTCGGCAGGGACGTCGCCGCCGCCCTCACCCGCGCCGGCATCCCCGCCACCGTCATGGGCTCCTCTCCGACGGCCAACGCCGCCGACGCTGGGGCCGGCGTCCGGATCGGCACCATGCACCGCCTCAAGGGCCTCGAATTCCGCTGCATGGCCGTCGCCGGGGTCTGCGAGGGCACCGTCCCGATGCGCAACGCCCTCACCCCGGTCGAGGTCGACGCGCAGCAGCACCGCGAGGACGTCCTCGGCGAACTCAGCCTCCTCTTCGTCGCCTGCACCCGCGCCCGCGAGGCCCTGTACGTCTCCTGGCACGGCGCCGCCAGCCCCTTCCTGACCAGGGCGGCAGCGGCGCAGCTCGCACTGTCCCCGGCCTGAGCCGACGGTGGCGCGGGGCCGCCCGCGCCGCCGCCGGCCGCCGAACCGACCGGTCTTCGACCGAGGCCAGCCGCCCGGGTCCTTGCACCCGGCCGCCGGTCCGGGCAGCATGGCCCAGCGGCGGCGGGCCAGGGGGGCCGGGCCGCGTTCAGCAGGGGGCGGACATGGCCACACCAGCACCAGCACGCACCACCGGGGTTTGGAGCATCACCGCCGGAAAGGGCGGCCGGGTCGCCGACAGTGAGCGGCTGCACGAGGCGAAGCACGAGTTCCTCTTCGACGGCGCCCAGGGGCAGCCGACGAAGCTGACGTACGACGTGGACATTCGGTGGACGAGCAACGCGGCCGCCGCGAACGCGTTCGCCGTACCGGCCCTCGACGACCTGCGCGAGCAGGTCCGCAGCCTGATCCTGCCGTCCCTGTCTCCGCAGCTCTGCCTTCTCGACCCGGTCCTCGACTGCGTGGTCGACCTCTCACCGGGGTGGACCTGGCTCCCGGGGCCGACCGTGCAGCAGAAGTTCTGCTTCAAGGAGGAGCTCCTGGACCAGGGCCCGGCCGGCCCCGAGCTGCTCCACCTGGCAGCCCACCTGATCTCCCTCCGGGGCACCGTCGAGGCGCGGCTCAGCCTGATGCGCAAGCTCAACATCCCCGAGGTGCAGCTCATCACCAACGCCAACCTGCCCTCCCGGAAGAGCCAGTCGCTGGCCTTCGACTGGGGGAAGGTCCTGGTCGGCACCCGACTGCTCGTCATCAAGCTGCTGAGGGAGCGGCCGCCGCGAGCCCTGATCAAGAGCCCGCCGTTCAAGGAGCCCGGCGGGAGTGAGATGAACGCCCTGCTGGTGGAGAAGTTCCTGGCCTCCGATCCGGGGCTGCAGGCGCTGGGCGACGCCAAGCTGATCGACATCGGCAGCACGAGCGGCCAGTCCTTCCGGGGCCAGGTCGGGAAGGGGACCCTGCTGACGCCCGACAAGAGCGGCGATCTCCAGGCGGCCTACAACCACCTGCGGTTCCTGCTCTACATGGAGTGGCGGGCGGTGCACGAGCTGCTGCCGGCGTGACGGGTGCGCGTCCACCGGGCACCGTCGGCACTCTCGTAGGGCCACTCCTCCGGAGCGCCGCGAACGGTCTTCGTGCCGGGTGTTGTCATGCTGGACGCTCCAACCGCCGCCACCCGGGCAGCCGCACACACGAGAAGGTGTACCGATGACCGATCTGCGCGACGTCCTCGCCACTCACGTCAGTGCCGGTCCCACGCCCGGGGCCGTCGCCCTGGTGGCGCGCGGCGACCGGGTCGAGGTGGCGGCCGTCGGCTCGGCCGGCCTCGGGGGGAGTACGCCGATGGCCCGGGATTCGATCTTCCGGGTCGCCTCGATCACGAAGCCCGTGATCGCCGCAGCCGTGATGGTGCTGGTGGAGGACGGCCGGATCACGCTGGACGAACCGGTCGGGCGGTGGCTGCCGGAGATCGCCGCACCGTCCGTCGTCCGCACCCCGGCCGGCCCGGTGGACGACGTCGTCCCGGCCGCAAGGCCGATCACCGTGCGCGACCTGCTGACCTTCCGCTCCGGCTGGGGCTTTCCGGCCGACTTCTCGCTCCCTGCGGTCGGCCTGCTGTTCAGCGAGCTGAAGCAGGGGCCGCCGCAGCCGCAGCGCGTCGCCCCGCCCGACGAGTGGATGGCGGTGCTGTCCCGCATCCCGCTGCTGCACCAGCCCGGCGAGGCCTGGCTGTACAACACCAGCTCCGACATCCTGGGCGTGCTGATCACCCGGGTCGCGGGCCGTCCGCTGCCCGAGGTCCTGGCCGAGCGGATCTTCGAACCGCTGGGCATGGCCGACACCGGGTTCGAGGTGGCGGCGGGCAAGCGCGAGCGCTTCACCAGCTACTGCCGGGGCAGTGCGGCGGGCGCCCCCGAACTGGTCGACGCCCCGGACGGCCAGTGGAGCAGCCTGCCGCGGTTCGCATCCGGCGGCGGCGGACTGGTCTCCACCGTCGACGACCTGCACGCGTTCGCCCGGATGCTGCTCGCCGACGGCGGCCCGCTGCTCTCCCCCGCCTCGGTGCGGCAGATGACCACCGACCACCTGACCCCGGCCCAGCGGGAGGCGTCCGCCCTGTTCCTGGAGGGCCAGGGCTGGGGCTTCGGCGGCTCGGTGGACATCACCGCCGTCGACCCGTGGAACGTCCCGGGACGCTACGGCTGGATCGGCGGCACCGGCACGGCCGCCCACCTCACCCCGTCGACCGGCACCGTCACCGTCCTGCTCACCCAGCTCGAACTGACCGGCCCGACCCCGACCGCCCTGATGCGGGACTTCTGGCGCTACGCCGCCGCGTCCTGACGGGCGATCATCTCAGCCGAGGGAGGTGGCCGCGTACGAGACGAACGCCGACCAGGCCTCCGGGGTCTCACTCGTCCGGGCCCCCAGCCCGGCCGGTCTCCCCACCGCGCAGCACCGGGCCACCGTGCAGCTCCCCTCCACCGGCCGGGGCGCACACCTCGCCCGGCACCTGACCGTCGAACAGCTCACCCGGTGGGGCCTGCCCGCCGACGGCGAGGCCTCCTGGTCCGCCTCCCTCGTGGTCGCCGAACTCGCCGCCAACGCCGTCCGCCACGGTCACCTCCCCGGCCGCGACTTCCAGCTCCGCCTGACCCTCACCCGCACGTCCACCGACGACGACCTCCTCCGCATCGAGGTCTCCGACGCCCGCGCGGAGCACGGCCCCCACCTCGACGAACACCCCCGCCGCCGAGGCCGAGTCGGGCCGCGGACTCCTCATCGTCAACGCCCTCGCCACCCGCTGGGGGGACGCCACCCGCCGGCCCGTCGGCAGGACCGTCTGCTGCGAGCTCGCCGTCCGCCGCCCCGCGGCCTCACCCCCCGACCGAACCGTCAGCGGCCGGCCCACACCGGCCCCTACAGCCACCCCCGCTGGGCCGCCTTCAGGCCCGCCTCGAAGCGGCTCGCGGCGTCCAGTCGCTCCATCAGTGCGGCCATCTGACGCCGCACCGTCCGCACCGAGACCCCCAGCCGCCGGCCCGCCACCTCGTCGGTCAGGCCGGTGGAGAGCAGCCGCAGCAGCTCCCGCTCCCCGGCGCTCAGGCCCGTCCGGGCGTCCTCGGGGCGGTCGGCGCCGAGCGGGACGGCGCCCTGCCACGTCTGCTCGAAGAGCGCGACCAGCGAGGCGACGATCCCGGGCTCCTCGGTGCAGAGTGCGCCGAGCCTGGTGTTCTGCGGGTCGATCGGCACCACCGCCGTACGCCGGTCGAAGACCAGCATCCGCGGCGGCAGCATGGGCGCGGTCCGCACCTGGCCGCCGAGGTCGGTCATCCACTGGGCGTAGGAGAACGTCTCCGGGTCGTTCCGGACGCTGTCCTGATAGATCGTCAGCAGTTTCACCCCGCGCAGCAGGGCCTCCTCGTCCAGCGGCCGCGAGGCGGCCAGGCTGGCCGCGGACTGCGCGCCGCCGGGCATCACGGCCAGGCACTCACGGGTGAGCTCACCGGTGAGCACCTCCAGCTTCGCCTGGATGGCGTCGAGGCCCACCAGCCGCTCGCCGCCGTCCACCAGGGTGTTCGGGCGCAGCACGGCGTACTCGGCGACGGCGCGCGCCACTGCGGCCCGGCTGACCTCCAGATCCTGCTGGCGGCGGGCGAGTTCCTCCTCCTGGCGGCGCAGCAGCAGTTCCAGGCCGCGCTCGGGGCTGACCGGCCACAGGGCGCCGGGGCGCTCCCGCGAGGCGCGCAGCAGGGTGAGGTCGGCAAGGCGGTCCAGAGCCGCGCGGACGTCGGGCCGGGGCAGCCCGAGCCGGTCGCTGAGCTCGGCGATCCCGCCCTCCGGATCGGCCAGCATCTCGCGGTAGACGGCCTCCGCAGTCGCGTCAAGACCCAGCAGCTCCAGCACTTCTAGACCCCTGATCGCGACGGGTTGTTGACCGGTCGGCCCTGCCTGGGGCGATCTTGTCAGTCACTGCCACCCACCGGCAAGGCATGATCCGGTCAAGGAGCCCGGGGGCGGCTCCGGCGCATCCGGCGGGGTTGCAGCAAGCTGCCTGACCGGTTGCTGCCGGGCGGCACCCCTCCCTCCAGGGGGGCGTGCGGCGGAAGGATTCCGGTACGCCCCGACGGTGCGCACACCCCGGGAGTCCACCCCTGTGGACCCCCGTCCGCCTCACGCGCCCCGCGCCCCGGTGCTCCGCCCACCTCCGCCCCGTGCCTCCGCCCGACGCCCTCCGCCCGACGCACCGACAGAAACGGGAACCACCGTGCCCACGCCCGCCCGACTGCTCGCCACCACCGCCCTCGCGCTCACCTTCGCGACCTCCGCCAGCCCGGCACTCACCCTCTTCCCGGTCTCCCCCGGCACGCCTGCCACGGCCGCCACGACAGTCCCGGCAGACCCGTCCGACCCGGCCGGCTCCACCCTCGGCGGTACGGGCGACCTGGGGATCGGCTGGGACGACTGGATCTGACTCGCCGTGTTCGCCGTACATCTGACCCTCCGTCCGGATCCTCCCGCGGCGCTGCCGGCCGGCGGGGCCGGACCGACCTACGAGGGACCGACCTACGAGGGGGTGGCCGGCGAGCGGGTGGCCGCCGCCGTCCAGGAGGCCCTGTGGGAGTTCGCCGGGCCCGCGGACGGACTGGAGCACATCCGCGCCAGGAGCGGGCCGCGCGGACTGGGGCTGGTCCTCTTCATCCGGGCGCCCGACCGCTCCGAGGCCGAACGGCGGGCGCGGGCCCTGCTCGGCCGGGCGCTCGCCGAAGGGGCCGTCGGACCCTTCGCCCCCGCACCGCCCTAGGACCGCCCTAGGACCGCCCCCGCACCGTCCTGGGACCGTCCGGCCACAGCCGACCCTCCTGTCCCGCAGGCGTTTTCCTGCCGCACGTCCCACTTTCCACCGATCCTGGCCGGCCCGGATTTTGGCCGGTTCGTAGCGGACCTTTACCCGTCCGCTCATGTCATAGGCACAACAAAAAACACACCAAGGAGCCCCATGTCGCACCAGCACGGTCCCGGACACCGGTCCGGGGACGTACCACCACCCACCCGCCGCCGGCGGCGCGGAGCACTGCTGCGCCGCACCGCCATCGCCCTGTCCATCGTGATCGCCGCCGAGTCGGCGGCCGTCATCATGGCGACCGGCCAGGCCGTCGCCGTCACCCCGCAGGCCCCGGCCGCCCCGGCGGCCAAGGCGTCCGGCCCGGCCGAGGCCGAGGACATCGCCACCGCCAACCTCAAGGCCCGGCTGGAGAACCGCCGGATCGAGGTGGTGAGCGAGCGGACCGAGTCCAGCACCACCTGGATCAACCCGGACGGCACCACCACCCTCGACATGGCCTCCGGCCCGATCCGCTACCGGGACAAGGCCGGCCGGCTCCAGCCGATCGACGTCGACCTCGCCCGGCAGCCGGACGGCGGCGTCAAGGCCAAGGGCCACCCGCTGGGCCTCACCCTCGCCGGGGCCACCCCGGCCGCCGCCGCCTCCCGCTTCAAGGCGTCCGGTGCCCCGGCCGGCGACCAGCAGGCCCCCGCGGTGCCGCTGGTCTCGCTGGACAACGGCGCGGGCACCGCGATGTCGCTGTCCTGGCGCGGCGCGCTGCCCGCCCCGAGCATCGACGGCCACCAGGCCCGCTACACGGACGCGTTGACCGCCACGGACCTGGTCATCGAGGCCACCCGGACGGGCTTCGAGCAGTTCCTGGAGCTCAAGGACCGTTCGGCGGTCGCCGCCAACGGCACGGTCACGCTCACCCTGAACGCGGCCGGCCTGCAGGCCCGGCAGAACGCCGACAGCTCGGTGTCGTTCATCGACCCGAAGAACGGCCAGGAGGCCGGCCGGCTGCCCGCCCCCGTCATGTGGGACGCCCAGGTCGACGAGCGCTCCGGCGACCACACCCGCATCGCGCCGGTCGGCCTGAAGGTGGTGCAGCGCGGCGACGACATCGACCTGACGCTCACCCCCGACGCCGCGTTCCTGAACGACCCGGGGACCAAGTACCCGGTGACCGTCGACCCGGCGGTCAACATCGGCGTCGGCTTCGACACCTTCGTCCAGCAGGGCTACGCCACCGACGTCTCCACGCAGACCGAGCTGAAGCTGGGCAACAACGGCTCCAGCCAGGTGGCCCGCTCGTTCCTGCAGTTCCCGATGGCGCAGATCAGCGGCAAGCAGGTCACCAGCGGCAAGCTCAACCTGTGGAACTTCCACTCCTGGTCCTGCACCGCGAAGAGCTGGGAGGTCTGGGACACCAACTCCGCCACCACGGCCACCCGCTGGACCGCGCAGCCCACCTGGAACCGCAAGTGGGCCACCACCACCGCCACCAAGGGCTACTCCAGCTCCTGCAACGACGGCTGGGTGAACACCGACATCACCTCCCTCGTGCAGGCCTGGGCCGGCAACGGCAAGAGCGCCAACACGCTGGGCATCCGGGCCACCGACGAGAGCGACCCGTACGGCTGGAAGAAGTTCAACTCCGGCAACGCGTCCTCCAACACCCCCTACCTGTCGGTGACCTACAACACCGCGCCGGCCGTCTCCACCCTGCTCACCCCGGCCAGCGGCGCCATCACCGGGGACGCCACGCCAGCGCTGTCCGCCAAGGCGACCGACCCCGACGGCGGCAACGTGCTGCTGGACTTCGAGGTCTGGGCAGCCAACGGCACCGCGGCCCTGCAGACCGGCCACTCCGCCTACGCGGCCTCCGGGTCGACCGCCACCTGGTCGCCCGCGACCGCGCTGGCGGCCGGCGCCTACAAGTGGCGCTCGCGCTCCTGGGACGGGACCGCCAACAGCGCCTGGTCGGCGTTCCGCACCTTCACGGTGGACACCACCGCGCCGGGCGCCACCACCGTCTCCTCCGGCGACTTCCCGGCCGGCCAGTGGTCCGGCACCGCGGACGGCAACGGCTCCTACACCGGCAGCTTCACCTTCACCCCGCCGTCCTCGGACGTGAAGGACGTGCAGTACCGGCTGGACGGCGGCGCCTGGGTGACCGCGGCGACCACCGGCGCACCGGTGACCGCGGCCCTCACCTTCAAGGCGGGCGCCCACACGGTGACCGCGCACACCCGAGACGCGGCGGGCAACGTCTCCGCCGACAAGACCTACACCTTCTACGCGGGCCGGGGTTCCGCGCTGGTGGCGCCCGGCGCGGGCGAGCGTCCGGCCCGCCGTACCTCGCTGCAGGCCGAGGGGAACAGCACCTACACCGGTGTGCGGTACCAGTACCGCCGCGGCGAGACGGACGTCTGGAAGGACGTCCCGGTCGCCAACGTCACCACCACCGACGGCAAGGCGGTGGCCGCCTGGCCGTTCGCCGCGGCCGCCGGCAAGCCGGCCGCGCTGACCTGGAACATCACCGACACCCTGGCCGAGAACGGCCCGGTCGACGTCCGCGCGGTCTTCACCGACGGCACCGCCACCGACGCCACCGAGCCGAACACCGTCACGGTGGACCGCAACGCGGGCGACGCCCCCGAGACGCCGGTCGGCCCCGGCGAGGTGAACACCCTCACCGGTGACCTCGCCCTGTCGGCCACCGACGCCGAGGGCTTCGGCCTCAGCGCCGAGCGCTCCTTCTCCTCCCGCCGGCCCGCCAACGGCTCGGCCCAGGAGGGACAGGCGGCGATCTTCGGCCCGCAGTGGAGCTCCGGCACCACCGCCGAGATCACCGACGCCGACTACTCCTACGTCCGCCAGACCTCGGCGACCTCCCTCTCGGTGGTCTCCGCGGACGGCTCCGAGGTCGGCTTCACCGCCACCGGCGCCGGCGGCTGGAAGCCCGAGCCCGGCGCCGAGGACCTCACCCTGACCGGGGCACTGACCACCGCCTTCACTCTGAAGGACACCGCCGGCACCACGGTCACCTTCGCCAAGGTCGACCCGGCCGCCACCACCTGGCAGGCCAGCGGCTCCTCGCTGCCCAGCGACAACTCCACCACCTCGGTGGTCTCGGAGAAGGTCGTGACCGGCGGCAAGACCCTGGCCCGGCCGAAGTACGTGGTCGCGCCGACCTCGGCGACGACGTCCACCACCTGCGCCTCGGTGCCGTCCACGGCCGGCTGCCGGGTGCTGGAGTACGTCTACGCCACCGCCACCACCGCCACCTCCTCCGCCACCGGCGACTTCACCGGCCAGGTGAAGCAGATCCGGCTCTGGTCCACCGACCCGGGCGCCCCGGCGGCCACCCCCGTCGTCGTCTCGCAGTACGCGTACGACGACCAGGGCCGGCTGCGCGAGGTCTGGGACCCGCGGATCAGCCCCGCGCTGAAGACCGCCTACGGCTACGACACGGCCGGCCGGGTCACCACCGCGGCCGAGCCCGGCGAGCTGCCGTGGACGCTGGAGTACGGCAAGGCCGGCAACGCCGCCACCGCAGGTGACGGCATGCTGCTCGCCGCCTCCCGTCCCACCCTCAAGCAGGGCAGCACGGACGTCACCGACGGCACCGCCACCACCTCGGTGGTCTACGACGTCCCGCTGAGCGGCAACAACGCGCCCTACCCGCTGGGCCCGTCCGACGTCGCCGCCTGGGGCCAGAGCGACGCCCCGAGCGACGCCACCGCCGTCCTGCCGCCCGACGCCGTCCCGGCGAGCCACGACGGCAAGGCGCTCGGCACCGCCGCGTACAACCGCGCCTCGCTGACCTACACCAACGCCTCCGGGCGCGAGGTCAACACCGCCACCCCCGGCGGCGGCATCACCACCACCGAGTACAACGCCTTCGGCAGCCAGGTCCGCACGCTCTCCGCGGAGAACCGCATCCTGGCCCTGGCCACCACCGGCACCGACCTCGCCAAGCTGCGCGCCCTCGGCATCGCCGGCCGCTCCACGGCCGACCGCGCCCAGCTGCTCTCCTCGGCCTCGGTCTACTCGGCCGACGGCAAGCGACTGGCCGAGCAGTACGACCCGCTGCAGCTGGTCACCCTGGAGCACGCCCTGGCCGCCTCCGGCAGCAGCCCGGCGCTCGCCGCCGGCGCCGAGGTGCCGGCCCGCGCCGCCACCGTGACCGCCTACGACGAGGGCCGCCCGGCCACCGCCGCGGTCAGCGACCGCGCCACCTCGGTGACGGTCGGCGCCCGGATCGACGGCTACACCGTCGACGCCGACGCCCGCACCACCGCCACCACCTACGACTGGGCCCAGGGGCTGCCCACGCAGTCCGTGCAGGACCCGGCCGGCCTGAGGATCACCACCGGTACCGGCTACGACACCAGCGGCCGGGTGACCACGCAGAGCCGCCCCAACTCCAACGGCTCCGACGCGGCCACCACGGTGACCACGTTCTACGGCGCCACCGGCTCCGGCGCCTGCGCCGGCCACCCCGAGTGGGCCGACCTGGTCTGCTCCACCGGCCCGGCCGCCCAGGTCACCGGCGGCGGGAGCAACCCGGCGCAGATCCCGACCAGGACCTTCCAGTACGACCGCTGGGGCAACGTCTCGGTGGTCACCGAGGTCGCCAACGGCGTCACCCGCACCACCACCCGCAGCTACGACGCCGTCGGGCGCCCGCTGAAGGTCTCGATCACCGGTGGCACCGGCACCGCCGTCCCCGACACCACGTTCGGCTACGACCCGGCCACGGGCGAGCTCGCCACCCTCTCCAACGGCACGGCCACCATCACCCAGCGCTACGACAGGCTCGGCCGCCTGGTGTCCTACGACGACGGCGCCGGGAACGTCGCCACCACCGAGTACGACAGGCTGGACCGGGCAGTGAAGCAGTCGGACTCGGTGCCCTCCAGCACCACCTACGGCTACGACACCGCCAAGGACCCGCGCGGCCTGCCCACCTCGCTCACCGACTCGGTCGCGGGCACCTTCACCGCCTCCTACGACGTCGAGGGCCGGCTGGTCTCCCAGACCCTGCCGGGCGGCAACACCCTGGCCAACACCTACGACAGCCGGGGCAACCAGACCGGCAAGACCTACACCACCCAGTCCGGCACCGTACTGCTCGCCGACACCGCGGACTTCACCGTCCACGGCCAGCAGGCCGGCATCACCCAGGCCGACGGCAACACCACCGACACCACGTACACCTACGACGCCACCGGCCGCCTCACCAGGGCCGCCGCCACCACCGGCCTCGGCTGCGCCACCCGGTCCTACGCCTTCGACCGGAGCAGCAACCGGACCAACCGCACCACCGTGACCGACGACTGCGACCCGGCCACCGCCGACGCCGTCACCAAGTCCGAGACCCACGGCTACGACACCGCCGACCGCCTCACCGACGCCGGCTACGTGTACGACGCCTACGGCCGCACCACCGCCCTGCCCAAGGGCACCCAGCTGAGCTACTACGCCAACGACCTGGTCCGCGGCGAGACCCTCGGCGACGCCCGCAAGACCTGGAACCTGGACGCCTCCGGCCGCCTCGCCGTCACCACGACGGAGGCCAGGGGCACCGACGGGACCTGGGCCGTCACCGGCCAGTCGACCGACCACTTCGACGCCGGCGAGGACTCCCCCGCCTGGTCGAAGGACGCGGCCGGCAACGTCACCCGCAGCGTCCAGGACCTGACCGGCCAGCTCACGGCCGCCACCGGCACCGACGGCGGCGCGATCCTGCTGCTGACCAACCTGCACGGCGACGTGTCGGTCCAGATGTCCCCGGACGGCAGCGAGGACCTCGCCGTCTACCACTACGACGAGTACGGCAACATCGTCGACGCCACCGGCTCGACCGAGTACGGCTGGCTCGGCGGGGCGCAGCGCGCGGCCGACGGCCTCTCCGACCTGACCCTGATGGGCGTGCGCCTGTACGACGCGACCACCGGCCGCTTCCTGCAGTCCGACCCGGTCCTGGAGGGCTCGCCGAACGCCTACGGCTACCCGGTGGACCCGATCACCATGGACGACCTGACCGGTATGTCCTGGCGGAAGAAGTGGACGGCCTACTTCAGCCGCTCCGAGGGCAACACCATCGGCGTGCTGCTGTACGTCTCCGGCAAGATCAGCCAGGGCATCTCGAAGATCCTGCGGCGCCTGCCGCACATCGCCGCCCGGGCCGCCGGATACGTCCTCTGGGCGCTGTCCTACCTGATGAAGAAGGTCGGCAAGCAGTTCATCAAGGCCGCCAACAAGCGGGGCAGCCACGGGGTGAGGTTCACCTTCGGGATCTGGAAGTCCAGCCACTGGTGGGTACCGGACCGCCCGATCTACCGGGTGGACCCGCGGTACTGAACCGTGGGTGACGTTCCGCCCGCAACAGCGGGACGGTAGGGACGGAAGGCCGGCCCGGGGGTTCGCCCCCGGGC
>NZ_JBHUWW010000162.1:0-17457 GCF_042669755.1 Kitasatospora sp. NPDC057223
GGACCGCTGCCGCGGCCCGCCCCACCTGCTGCCTCCGTCGTGCGAACCGGTCAGCCGGTGGCCGGGGCCGTCAGGTCGTAGACCGTCGCGGTGCCGACCGTCCTGGCGGTGAAGTTGGACGCCACCCAGGTGGCGATCTCGTTGGACTCCGACGAGCCGCCCATGCCGCCCGGCGCGGCCGTGGTGCCCGTGCCGCCGGTGGTACCCGGTGCGCCCGCGGTACCCGCAGTGCCCGTCGCCTCCTGCGTGCCGCCGGCCGTGCCGGCTCCCATGCCGCCGCCCATGCCGCCGCCACCACCGATGAAGTAGTGGACCTTGCCCTCCTTCACGTACTGCTGGAACTCGCTCAGCGTCAGCGACGGGTCGGTGCCGTTGAAGCCGCCGAGGGCCATCACCGGCTCACCGGTGGCCAGCTGGTAGCTGGCCTGGTTCTGCGAACCGACCGCGGCCGCGACCCAGGTGTACTGCCCGGCGTCCTGCTTCAGCAGGGCCGCCAGCTCGCTGCTCACCTGCGCGCCGTTGAGCAGGCCGCCCATGCCGCCGCCGCCCGTGCCGCCACGGGTGGTGCCGCCCGCGCCGCCGGGGAACCCACCCCGGCCGCCGGTCGTGCCGCCCGGCCCGCCGAAGCCGCCCTGCGGCATGCCCGCGGCGCCGTTCTGACCCTGGCCGGTCTGGCCCGGGAGCTGGCCCTGAGCCTGGCCCTGACCGTTCTGACCCTGGCCGGTCTGGCCCGGGATCTGCCCCGGCGCGAACAGCTCGAAGTTGCCCCCGCGCCGGTTGCCGCCCGGTCCGCCGAAGCCCGAGCCCTGCACCTGCGGCCCGGCGGTCACGATCGAACCGGAGTGACCGGTGGACACCGTGTCCAGCGCGTACGCCGTCGGCCCGCCCAGCGCGGCCGCCAGGCCCACCAGGCCGACCACCGTCGCCAGCCGTGCGGACAGCCGGCCCGCCAGCAGCAGCGCGGCGGCCGCCGCGAGACCGCCGACCAGCACCGCCCACCGCAGCCACGGCAGGAAGCTCGCGCTGCGCCCGAGCAGGACGTACGCCCAGACCGCGGTGACCGCCAGCGTGACGGCCAGCACCGCCGCGTACGGCAGCCGGTGCCGCACCCGCCACAGGCCGTCCACGCCCATGCCGACCAGCGCCGCGACCGCGGGCACGAGGGCCACCGTGTAGTACTGGTGGAAGATCCCGGACATGAAGCTGAAGGTCAGCCCGGTGCAGAGCAGCCAGCCGCCCCAGACCAGGAACGCCGTCCGCGCGCTGTCGCTGCGCGGGTAGCGGCGGGTGGCCCAGAGGCCGAAGGCCAGCAGGATCAGCGCGGCCGGCATCAGCCAGGCGATCTGCCCGCCGATGTCACCGTCGAACAGCCGGGTGATGCCGGTGCTGCCCCACATGCCACCGCCGCCCGCGCCGCCACCGCCGCCGCCGACACTGCCGGTCTCGTTGCCGGTGATCCGGCCGAAGCCGTTGTAGCCGAAGGTCACGGACAGGAAGTTGTTGTCCTGCGAGCCGCCGATGTACGGCCGGTCGGCCGCCGGGACGAGCTGCACGATCGCGACCCACCAGCCCGCCGAGGCGACCATCGCCAGTCCGGCGTACGCCAGCTGGCGCACCCGCCGCCCCAGCCCGGTCGGTGCGACCACCAGGTAGATCACCGCGAAGGCGGGCAGGACCAGGAAGGCCTGCAGGGTCTTGGTCAGGAAGCCGAAGCCGAACATCACGCCGGTGAACAGCAGCCACCGGGTGCTCGCGGTCTCGGTGGCCCGCACCACGCCGTACGCGGCCAGCGTCAGCAGCAGCACGAGCAGCGCGTCCGGGTTGTTGAAGCGGAACATCAGCGCCGCCACCGGGGTGAGCGCCAGCGTGGCGCCGGCCACCAGGCCGCCGAGCGGCGAGAAGCGCCGCCGGACGGTCGCGTACACCGTGCCGACGGTGGCGACCGCCATCAGCACCTGCGGGGCGAGCACCGACCAGGAGCTGAGGCCGAAGATCCGGGCCGAGAGCGCCATCGGCCACAGGGACATCGGCGGCTTGTCGACGGTGATGAAGTTCGCCGCGTCGGAGGACCCGTAGAAGAAGGCCTTCCAGCTCTGGCTGCCCGCCTGTACGGCGGCCGAGTAGAACGAGTTGGCCCAGCCCGAGGCGGACAGGCCCCAGAAGTAGAGGACGGCCGTGGCCAGCAGCAGGGCCAGCAGCGCGGGCCGGGCCCAGCTCGGGTCGTCGGCCCGGCCCCGCCAGGCGCGGCCGGGGAGGGTCCGCAGCCGTCCGGACCAGGACGCCGGGCCCTTGGGGCCGGTCCCGGGGAGGGCGGCGGGCGGGAAGGGGGCGTCGACCGTGGCGCGCGCCGGGAGCTCCGGCGGCGGGAAGTTCGCAGCCTCGGGCCACGGTTCGCTGGTCGGAGGGAAGGAACTGGTCGTGGTCATGGGGGATACGCTCGGCCCGGTCCCTGAGAGGTTCATGAGACAGGGCTTTGAGCGGCGTGTGATCTTGTACGGATCTTGCCGGGCGCCGTCCTCGCCGCCTGCCGGCCCACCGCCGCCCTGCCGCCGTCCGGCGCGGATCCGCCCTGGGGTCAGGCCTCCTGAGGCACCGTCAGGTGCTGGCCGAGCCACTCCAGGGCCGGCGGGATCTCCCTGGTCCAGGTGTGGAAGTTGTGGCCGCCGGTGTCCAGCGTGATGGTGGAGAGCCGGGTGGGCGCCCGGAACGCGCCGACCATCGCCTGGGTCTCCTGGTAGTTGTTCTCGTCGTAGCTGGTGGCCAGCAGCAGCGAGACCGGGGCAGCGGGCTGGTTCCTCAGCCGCCAGAGCAGGTCGTTCTCCTGCTTGAGCCTCGGGTCGCCGCCGAACAGGTCGCCGGTGGTCTGGTCGATCGGCGCGGTGTAGTAGCCCGAGAGGGAGATCGCGGAGCGGTACGCGTCCGGCCGGCGCAGCGCGAACTTCAGCGCGCAGTAGCCGCCGGTGGAGTTGCCGATGACGGCCCGCGAGCCGGGGTCGTCGGCGAGCCGGTAGGTCCCGGCCAGCGCCTTCGGCAGGTCCGAGGTGAAGAACGTCTCGACCTGCGGGCCGCCCGGGACGTCGACGCACTCGGTGTCCCGGTTGCCGGCGATGGTGGGGCGCATCAGCACCAGCACGGTCGGCGGGAGCTTCTTCTCCTCGATGGCCCGCAGGGTCGAGGCCGGGTACTGCATCAGCGAGATCAGCTTCTCCGCCGAGCCGGGGTAGCCGGCCAGCACCAGCGCCATCGGGAAGGCGTGCCGCGCGTACTCGGGCTGGAAGTACTGCGGCGGCAGGTAGACGAACGCCTCGCTGCTCAGCCCGCTGCCCTTCCCGTTGACGTCGACCTGCTGGATCAGGCCGGAGCGCTCGCGGGCCGAGCCCTGCGCGGAGAAGACCTTCTGCTCGCCCATCACCGCGACGGCGGCGTTCGGCTGGTGGTCGACGACGGTGCCGGGCTTGCCGTCGGAGCCGAGCAGGTCGCTCCAGGAGCTGTAGAAGCCGAAGTAGCCGTTGGCGATCAGGCCCATCGCGACCAGCACGGCGAGCTGGGTGGCCAGGAACGCGCCGATCCGGCCCAGCCAGGACCGCCAGCTGCGCCCGCCGAATCTCGGCCAGAGCCACATGGTGGCGGCGAACACGGCGACCGCCGCGAGGACGGCGATGATCTGCAACGGGAGTCCGGTCAGCCTGAGCACCCACCGATCGTAGTGGACGTCATGTGCGCCCCCATTTGCGCCCCTTGTGCGCCCCCTGCTGCCCCTGCACGCCCGGTCTGCCGTCACGAACCCGGTTGACCGGGTACCGGACGGCCCGGGACCATGGCCGGGGGTACGCGACGCCAGCGCAACGGGGGGAACGTCTTGGCCGCAGTTCGCACGACCACGACCGCAGGCACATCCAAGGCCGTGACCGGGGCCGTGGCCCGGCCCGCCCTGACGGCGGGCCTGCTGGCCTGCGCCGTCGTCCTGCTGGCCGCCTGCAGCAGCGGCGGCGGGAGCGCCCAGCCGCCACCGGCCGTCACCGTCTCCGTCACGCCGTCGGCCAGCCCGACCCCCACGCCCAGCCCGACGCCGACCACGCCCCCGTACGGGCCGGTCCTGGCGGAGGCGATCGCCCCGCTCGACGCCGCGCTCGCCAAACTCCCGGCCGCCGGCGACCTGACCGCGTTCGGTGCCGCGCTGGAGGACGTCCGCGCCAGGGCCACCTCCGGCAGCGCGGAGCTGGAGGACGCCGTGGAGCCGGCCGCGGCCTCGACCGCACACCGTCAACTGCTGGTCGCACTCGACGCGTTGGCCGAGCACATCACCAAGGTCCAGAGTGAGATCAGCCACCGCACGCTCTGCGCCGGCAGCGCCGCCCTCGCGCGCTTCGGCCAGGGGGAGGCGCTGACGACCCTGCCGGCCGCCCTCCAGGCCCTCGCCGCCGCCGGCTATCCGGCCACCCTCACCGTCCCGAAGACCGGCGAACTCCAGCAGCGCTCCCTCGACAACGGCACCCTCGTCCGCGAGGGCAGCCGCGACGGCGAGGGCGAGCTGACCATCGACAACGGCGACGGCGGCAGCGACGCCGTGGTCTCACTCGCCAAGGGCGGCAAGTCGGTCCACTCGGTCTTCATCGCCAAGGGCAAGACCGCGAAGGTCAAGGGCATCGAGGACGGTACCTACGACATCTACTTCGCCGGCGGCACCGACTGGGACAGCAGCACCAAGGCCTTCACGCAGAACTGCGACTTCTCCAAGTTCGACGACACCATGTCGTTCGAGACCACCTCCACGTACACCACCTGGGAGATCACCCTCCAGGCCGCCGTCGGCGGCAACGCCACCACGAGTGACGTCCCGGAGGGCTCCTACCCGCTGCCGTAGGGCGTCGGGCGGCGCCGCGTCAGGACGCCTCGCGCGGGATGCGGCGCTGCCACTCGCGGGTGAAGACCACCGAGCCGCCCTCCAGGGCGGTCACCCGGCTGTGGGTGGTGAAGTGGGTGGCGTCGCAGGTGATCTCGGAGCGGGTGCGGACGCTGACGTCCCAGCCGATGTCCGGGCGTTCGAGGCGGACCGTCCAGTCGGAGCGGGTCTCGGCGCTGAGCGGGTCGCCGGAGCGGATGCGGTAGGCCTCCACGGCCTGTTCGTCGTGGACGAGACCGTCGGGGTAGGTGCGCGAGCCGCCGTGGCCGGGGGTGACCTCCAGGCGCCATTCGTCGGCGGCGACGTCCCGGATGACGAGGCGCTCGGGGCGGCTGGTGAGCGGCTCGGTGCGGTGGACGGCGAGCGGGGCGGCCTGCTCGGGGGGTCCGAAGGCGATCGGGGGGTTGCCGGCGTCGGCCGCGAGGTGGCGGACGGGGAGGGTGAGGACGCCGTGGCCCGGGTCGGTGTCGAAGCCCTCGTCCTCCGGCTGCGGCCAGACCCAGGGCCAGTACGCGGAGGACAGTGACAGCCGGATGCGGTGGCCGGGCGGGAAGGCGTGGCCGATGCCCACCAGGCCGAGGCCGACGTCCTCGGTGGCGCCCGGGGTCCACTCGACGGCCTGGTCGCGGCCGTGCCGGGCGGAGAGGTTGAGCACGCCCCGGGTGACGAGGGTGGAGGAGCCGTCCGGTGCGACGTCGCACAGCCGCGCGACGACCTGGCCGCGCCGGGCGGCTGTCCGCAGCCGCAGCCGGACGGCGGCGCGGCCGAGGATCTCCACGCGTTCGGGCAGCGGGGCGGTGTCGAAGCAGACCGAGCGCCCGTCCTCCTCGCGCTGGTCCGGCGGCAGGTCGGAGGCGTTGCCGAGGGGGGAGAGCCGGCCGGCGTCGGCGCCGGTGTGCTGCGGGGAGTGGACGTGGACGAAGCGGTCCTCGGAGGCGGTGCCGGCGGTGCGCAGCGCGGTGTCGAGGCCGTAGTGGATGTCGCGGACGTCGGCGGAGGGCCAGGAGTCGTCGCCGGCCCAGCGGCCGGGGCGGATCTCGTACGTCGTCGCGGGCCGGACGGACTCGTTGATCCAACTGCGCAGCGCGGGCTCCTCCATGACGCCGGTGCGGGCGCCCTTGAGCCAGTGGTCCCACCAGCGCAGGGTCTCCTGGAGGAAGCCGATGGCGGGGCCGGGCGGCAGGCCCTCGTCGGGGTACTGGTGCGCCCAGGGGCCGATCAGGCCGCGGACGGGCGCGTCCAGCTGCTCGACGAGCCGCAGGACGGTGTCCCGGTGGGGGTCGGCCCAGCCGCCGACGGCCAGCACGGCGGCCCTGATCGCGCCGTACTCCTCGCGGACGGAGCCTTGGCGCCAGTAGTCGTCGCGGGTCTGGTGGCCCAGCCAGGAGTGGATGAACGGGTCGACGGCGTCGAGCCGTTCCAGCCACATCCGCCGCCACTCGTCGCCGACGTACTTCGGGTCCGGCGGGTGGGCGGCGGCGGCCAGCAGGGCGGCGGACGAGGCGTGCATGCCGGCGGCGAGCAGGGAGCCGCCGACGTAGCGCGCGTCGTTGTCGTAGCGGTCGTCGGTGGAGCAGACGGTGACCACGGCCTTGAGCGCGGGAGGGGCGAGAGCGGCGATCCGGAGGCTGTTGCCGCCGCCCCGGGAGATGCCGAACATGCCGACGCTCCCGCTGCACCAGCGCTGCGCGGCGAGCCACTCGACGACGGCGACGCCGTCCGCGAGCTCCTGCGCGGAGTACTCGTCGCCGGGCAGGCCGCCGGAGTTGCCGTACCCCCGCACGTCGACCCGCACCGAGGCGTAGCCGTGGCCCGCGTACCAGGGGTGGCGCTGGGCGTCGCGCGGGGCCGTCCGGTCGCTGAGCCGGTTCGGCAGGTACTCCAGCAGGGCGGGCACCGGCCCCCCGGTGACGGGCCGCCAGATCCGGGCGGACAGTCCGACTCCGTCCGCGAGCGGGATGCGTACGTCCTCCCGGACGGTCTGGTGAGGGTACGAGGTCGGGTGCTGCATGAATCAGACAATAGATGACTTTATGTCCGATTTCATGAGGGCTCGTGACGTTTGACGGCGTATGTACCGGGCGGCTCAGTCGCCCCTGCCCGGCCGGGCGGTGGCCCTGCGGACGGACGCGGCGGCGGTGCCGGCGGTGCGGTCCTGGCGCCCGGAGGCCCGGAGGCGCGGCTGTTCGCACGGTGCACGGCCAGGTCGGGGCGCCCGTCCGTACGTGATGCCCTGGCCGAGTACCTGCACATGACTTGCAAGTACTTGCCACGGCGAGGAAAAATGGCTCAGCCTGCCCCGCCCACCCTCACGTCCCGAGAGGACGCAGCCATGCCCAGCGCGCCCACCATCGCCCCCGCCGCCACCGCGGTCCGATGGCGCGACCGGCTCACCCGGGACGAATGGATACGCCTGGCCGGCATGGGCGGGTTCGTCCTCGCCCTGCACGTGGTCGGCTGGGTCACCCTGATCGCGGTGATCGCGCCCCAGCACTACGACGTCGGCGGGCAGGTCTTCGGCGTCGGCATGGGCCTGACCGCCTACACCCTCGGCATGCGGCACGCCTTCGACGCCGACCACATCGCCGCCATCGACAACACCACCCGCAAGCTGATGGGCCAGGGCAAGCGCCCGCTCTCGGTCGGCTTCTGGTTCTCGCTCGGCCACTCCTCGATCGTCTTCGGCCTCTGCGCGCTGCTCGCCTTCGGCATCCAGTCCCTCGCCGGACAGGTCGAGTCGGACGACTCCGCGCTGCACACCGCCACCGGCCTGATCGGCGTCACCGTCTCCGGCGTCTTCCTGGTGCTGATCGGCCTGATCAACCTGGGCGCCTTCAACGGCATCCTCAAGGTCTTCCGCAAGATGCGGCACGGCGAGTTCGACGAGGAGGAGCTGGAGCGCCAGCTCGACAAGCGGGGCTTCATGAACCGCATCCTCGGCCGGGTCACCAGGGCCGTCACCAAGCCCTGGCACATGTACCCCGTCGGCCTGCTCTTCGGTCTCGGCTTCGACACCGCCACCGAGGTCTCGCTGCTCGTCCTGGCCGGCGGCGCCGCCGCCTTCTCGCTGCCCTGGTACGCCCTGCTGGTGCTGCCCGTCCTGTTCGCGGCCGGCATGAGCCTGCTGGACACCATCGACGGCTCGTTCATGAACTTCGCGTACGAGTGGGCCTTCTCCAAGCCCGTCCGCAAGATCTACTACAACCTCACCGTCACCGGCCTGTCCGTGATCGTCGCGCTCGTCATCGGGGTGATCGAGCTGGTCGGCCTGCTCGGCGAGAAGCTCGACATCACCAGCGGCCCGGTCGCCTGGGTCGGCGAACTCGACCTCAACCTGGTCGGCTACGCGATCGTCGGCCTCTTCGTCCTCACCTGGGCCGGCGCGCTGGCCTTCTGGAAGTTCGGCAAGGTCGAGGAGAAGTGGTCGGCGGGCATCCGCCCCGCCGCCGCGGCCTCCACCACCGACTGATCCCCGGGCACCCGCCGCAGCGGCCCCCGTCACCCCGGTCGGACTCCGGGGAGGCGGGGGCCGCTCCGGCCCGGCAGGTCCCCGCCGGTCGGCGGCTCCCGGCCCCGCGCCGTCGAGAACCCGTCGCCGTCGAACGGGTGGCGCACGGTGTGCGACGCCCGGATCGCGTACCCGAGCCGCCGACCGCACCCCCGGTGAACGACGGCACGGGTCTGCCGACGAAGTCCACGACGCTGGAGGCCGGAGGACGCGGCACACACGGCCTGCGGCATGCTGGCTCCCGTGCCTCATGACGAACCCGCCGCCGCCCTCGAACGGATCTGCGCCTCGATCGGGCAGCACCGGGACCCGGCGGCCGTGGCCCGGCTGGTCCGGGAACTGCTGCCCGCGCCGACCCCCGACGAGGCGGTCTGGCTGGACCGGGCCGGGCGGCGGACGTTCGCCCGGACGAGCGGGCCCGCGCCCCGGCCGGTGGGCGCGGGGCGGCAGCTCGCCGTGGCGGGAGCACTCTTCGGCACCGTCGGGGAGGCGGGCGGGGCCGACGGGCCGGAGCAGGTCGCGCGGGCCGTCCGGCTCGGCGGCCGGGAGATCGGGCGGGAACCCGGTGCGGCGGGCTTCCGGGACGGGCGGTTGAACCGGGAGGCCCGCGCGGAGGCGGGCCTCGGGGGGCTGTCCAAGCGGCAGTACAACAAGCGGTTCCGGCTCCTCCAGCGGCTGGAGGCGAAGCAGGCCGTGCTGGACGTCGCGGAGCGCGAGCGCCGGGCGGCGGCCCTCGCCGAGAGCGGGCTGCTCCCCCTGCTGGACGCCGCCCGGCCCACCGGGGACCTCGGAACGGCCTGCCTCATCGCCTTCCAGGCCGCCCGCCGCCGCTCCGGCGGGGCGCTGACGGGCTGGCTCAGCTGGTGGGCGGGCCGCCGGGTCACCGAGCTGCTCCTCGCCCGCCTGGCGGCCTCGCCCGGTACGGACTGGTGGGCCCTCGCGCACGTGCACCCCGTCCGGGAGGTGCTGGCGCGGCTGACGGAGCACCAGCAGGGGCGGCTGGTCGGCCGCTGGTCCGCAGGCCTGCGGGAGACCGCCGTGCTGCTGGAGCGCGCGTACGGGCGCTGCTCCGTCGAGCCGGCCGCCATGTTCGCGCGCCCGGGCGACGACGCGTACGCGTGGAACCTGGCGGCCAAGGCCTGGAACGCGGCCCGGGCGCAGTACCTGGAGGTGCTGGCGGCCCTGGACGCGCAGGAGGTCCTCGATGCGGTCTGCCCCGGGCAGGTGCCGGTGCTGGACGTGATCGACCCGGAGTCGTGGCGGGGGTGGGTGGGCGACAAGGGGTTCCGAGAGATCGAGGTGTGGGCCGGCCTGCCGCTGCCCTGGCAGGTGGTGGCCGGTACGCAGGCGTGCCCGGGCGAGCTGGTGGCGCTGGTGTGCCGGCGGCACGGGGTGGATCCGGTCAGGGCGGGGTGGACGATCCGGGGCGCGGGGCGGGGTGCGGCCGGGAGCCGGCTCACGGAGGTGTTCGTGGCCGGCGTGGCCGAGGGGGACGCGGTGCTGGCGCACGCCCTGCGCGGGCGGACTTGACCGGCGGCCCGCCCGACGGCAGGCTGCCGGGAGTCCCCGGGTGTAGCTCAGCGGTGGAGCGCCTGTCAGCAAAGCGGGTGGCCGCAGGTTCGAGCCCTGCCGCCGGGGGACACCGGGGGCCGGCCGGTCCGGACGCGTCCGGGACGGCGGGCCCCCGGTACCGGGCCCGACCCGGGTGACGGCAGATCAGGCCGGTCGGCGCAGCCGTCCCAAGAGTTAACCGCAGGGGTCTTGTCGCGTCATTTTCTACGCGCGTATCTTGAGCGCTGCGAGGTAGCTACCGGACTTCGTTCTACGCGGGTAGTGCGCCGGCGCGCACCACCTGATTCACCCTCATGCCCCGGCGCCCCCACGGCGGCCGGGCGATCGTGCTGCACCCGGACGCCGTGTCATGGCAATGGCGCGGCAGCTTAAGGAGTCCTGCCCCGGTGACCACGCCCACTGCTCCCCGCCCCCGCTCCCGCCGGGCGCTGCTGCGCGCGACCCTGCTGCCGGCCGGCCTGGCGGCCTCGCTGGTCCTCGTCCCGCTGCCGTCCGCCTTCGCCGCGCCCTCCGCGGACGCCGTGATCTCCGAGGTCTACGGCGGTGGCGGCAACTCCGGCGCCACGCTGAAGAACGACTTCATCGAGCTCGCCAACAAGGGCGGCGCGGCCTTCGGTCTCACCGGCTGGAGCGTCCAGTACATCTCGGCCTCCCCGGGTGCCACCTCGCAGTGGTCCGTCACCCCGCTGACCGGCTCGATAGCCGCCGGCCAGCGCTACCTGGTCGCCGAGGCGGCCGGTGCGGGCGGCACCGTCGCCCTGCCGACGCCGGACGCGACCGGCAGCCTGACGCTCTCCGGCACCGCCGGCACCGTCGCCCTCGTCCAGGGCACCGCCCCGCTCACCTGCAAGACCGCCGCCGACTGCGCCGCCGACCCGCGCGTGCGCGACCTGGTCGGCTTCGGCACCGCCGTCGTCCGCGAGGGCTCCCCGGTGACCGGTGCGAGCAACACCGCCTCGGTCGCCCGCCGCGCGAACCTCGCCGACACCGACGACAACGCCGCCGACCTGGTGGCCGGCGACCCGACCCCGGTCAACAGCTACGGAGAGTCCGCCGAGGGCACCACGCCCGGCGCCCCGGCCGGCCCGACCGAGCCCGGCCCGCTGCGGATCCACGACATCCAGGGCACCACCCGCGTCTCGCCGCAGCTCGGCAACACCGTCCCCGGCGTGCCCGGCATCGTCACCGGTGTGCGCGGCTACGGCTCCAAGGGCTTCTGGATCCAGGACCCGAACGCCGACGCCGACCCGGCGACCAGCGAGGGCCTGTTCGTCTACACCGGCAGCAAGGTCCCGACCGTGAAGGTCGGCGACTCGGTGCTGGTGACCGGCAAGGTCGCGGAGTACTACCCGAACTTCGCCGGCGGCTCGCAGTCGCTCACCCAGCTGACCGCCCCGCTGGTCACGGTGCTCTCCGCCGGCAACGCCGTCCCGGCGCCGGTCGTGGTCAGCACCCGCAACATCCCCGGCACCTACACCCAGGACGCGGCCGGCGGCTCCATCGAGGGCCTGACGCTGCAGCCGGAGAAGTACACCCTGGACTTCTACGAGTCCCTGGAGGGCATGAACGTCCAGGTCGAGGACACCCGGGTGATCCAGGCCACCGACAAGTACAACGAGCTGTGGGTCGCCGCCGACAAGCAGGACCAGAAGAGCAAGCGCGGCGGCGTGCTCTACGAGTCGTACGCCGAGCCGAACGTCGGCCGCCTGATGGTGCAGCAGCTCGCCCCGGTCGCCCAGCAGCCGTTCCCGGTCGCCAACGTCGGTGACGTGCTGACCGGCGCCACCAACGGCCCGCTGGACTACAACTCCTTCGGCGGCTACACGCTGGCGGCCAACACGATCGGCGCCCTCCAGGACAACCACCTGGAGCGCGAGGTCACCGCCCCGGCCGCCGACCGCGAGGCGACCGTCGCCACCTACAACGTGGAGAACCTCGCCCCCGGCAACCCGGACAGCAAGTTCGCCGAGCTGGCCCAGGCCGTCGTCACCAACCTGCGCTCGCCCGACGTCGTCGCCCTGGAGGAGATCCAGGACAACAACGGCGCGACCAGCGACGGCACCGTCGACGCGAGCGTGACCGTGGCCAAGTTCATTGACGCGATCAAGGCGGCCGGCGGCCCGGCCTACGACTGGCGCTCCGTCGACCCGGTGGACGGCAAGGACGGCGGCGAGCCCGGCGGCAACATCCGCCAGGTGTTCCTCTTCAACCCGCTGCGGATCTCCTTCACGGACATCCCGGTCGCCGACGCCACCCGCACCGCCGTGGACGTGGCCGGCACCGGCGCCGCCGCCGCGCTGACCGCCTCGCCCGGCCGGATCGACCCGGCCAACGAGGCCTGGGCCAACAGCCGCAAGCCGCTGGTCGGCCAGTTCAGCTTCCGCGGCAAGAAGCTCTTCGTGATCGCCAACCACTTCAACAGCAAGGGCGGCGACCTCGGCATCGACAGCCGCTTCCAGGCCCCGTCCCGCAGCTCCGAGGTGCAGCGCGGCAAGCAGGCCGTCGTCGAGCAGGCCTTCGTGGCGAAGCTGCTCGCGGCCGACCCGACCGCGAAGGTCGTCTCGGTCGGCGACTTCAACGACTACCAGTTCTCCCCGGCGCTGTCCGCGCTCACCAAGGACGGCGTGCTGCGCGACCTGGTGAACGAGCTGCCCGAGAAGGAGCAGTACTCGTACGTCTACCAGGGCAACTCGCAGGTGCTGGACCACATCCTGGTGAGCCCCGAGGTCGGCTACGCCAAGTACGACGTGGTGCACATCAACAGTGAGTTCGCCCAGCAGGCGAGCGACCACGACCCGCAGATCGTGCGCGTCAAGCCCTGACGCGGCTGAACGGACGGACGGGGCGCGGCCGGTGGATCCGGTCGCGCCCCGTCCGTCCGTCTGTCTGCTGGTCCCTCCGGCGTGCCGGCGGCTCAGCGCAGGGCGGCCAGGACGGCCTGCGCCATCACCCGCTCGCCCGCCGCGTTGGGGTGGAACGGGACGGCGGGGGAGCCCGGCAGGGCGCCCTCGACCCAGCGGTCGGCGGAGCAGGCGTCGTGGCCGCGGGTCGGGCCGGCCGTGTCCACGTAGGTGGCGCCGCCCGCGGCGGCCGTCCTCGCGAGCATCGAGTTCAGGCTGCCGAGCACGCCGCGCAGGTACGTGACGTCGCCCGGGGTGACCGGCTGGCGGCCGACGCAGTCGTCCGAGTCCTGCGGCAGCACGGACGGGTAGCCGACCACCAGCACCTTGGCGCCGGGCGCCTTGGCGTGGATCCGGGCGAGCACGTCGGAGAGCTGCGGGGCCGCGCCCGCGATGCGGTCGGCCAGGTCGTCGTTGCCGTACTGCCAGGACCAGCTGCTCCAGTCCCAGTGCCCGTGGTGGTAGACGTCCTTGCACGGCGTGCCGAACGGGTTGACCACGGCGCCCGCGATGCAGGTGGCGATCACCTCGCCGACGCCGAGGTCGCCCACACCCAGGTCGTTGCCGCCGATGCCGATGGTCACCAGGTCGGTGTCGGCGGTCACCGCGTTCAACTGCGGGTCGTTGACCCGGATGAACGCGTCGTACTGCGCCGAGGTCATCGCCTTGACCTTGGCGGCCGAGCAGGTGACGTCGGTGTACGCGGCGGAGCCGAGCGCGGCCGCCACGAGGTGGCCGTAGTTGTGGTCCGAGCGCAGACAGAGGCCGGCGGACTGGCCGGGCACGCCGGCGCCGGCGGCATAGGAGTCACCGAGGGCGACGTAGTGGCGGGAGCCGGTGGCGGCGCCCGCGTCGGTGGTGGTCAGCGCGACGGTGACCAGCAGCGCGAGGCCGGTGACCAACAGGGACGCGAGTTTCCGGGCAGGGCTGAGCACGGTTCCTCCTGGGGGAGAGAAACGAGAGGGTGGGTGGGGGTGCGCGGGAGCCGGGCCACAGCTACTACTGCTCGGTAAGTTACTGCCAGGTTTCGTGGCCGTCCACAGAATCGGCGGGAATTCCTGAAAAAGGGTCAGAAAGGTATTCCGAATTACGCTCCACGGCGTAGCGAACGGAATTCCGCGCCACCGTGGAGCGAAATTCGCCCGGCCCGTTGTTACCGGCCGGTTGACTGGGTGATCGACAGGCCGCAGTATCGGACCCACCCCGGACCCACCCACCGGCACCGCCGTCCCTGGAGGACCCCCGTATGGCACTCGACGCCGACGTCATCGTCATCGGAGCCGGCCTGGCCGGCCTCGTCGCCACCGCGGAACTGGCGGACGCCGGCCGCAAGGTCATCCTGCTCGACCAGGAGCCCGCGGCCTCCCTCGGCGGCCAGGCGCACTGGTCCTTCGGCGGCCTCTTCCTGGTCGACTCGCCCGAGCAGCGCCGGATGCGGGTCCGCGACTCCCACGAGCTCGCCTGGCAGGACTGGCAGGGCACGGCCGGTTTCGACCGGGACGAGGACGCCTGGCCGCGCCGCTGGGCCGAGGCCTACGTCGACTTCGCGGCGGGCGAGAAGCGCGCCTGGCTGCACGCCCAGGGGGTGCGCTTCTTCCCCGTCGTCGGCTGGGCCGAGCGCGGCGGGCTGCTCGCCACCGGCCCCGGCAACTCCGTCCCCCGCTTCCACATCACCTGGGGCACCGGCCCCGGCATCGTCGAACCCTTCGCCCGCCGGGTGCGGGCCGCCGTCGCCCGCGGCCTGGTCGACATCCGGTTCCGGCACCGCGTCACCGGCCTGGCCGCGAACGGCGGCGTCACCGACACCGTCACCGGCGAGGTCCTGGTGCCCAGCACGGTCGAACGGGGCGTCGCCAGCTCGCGCGAGGTGTCCGGAGCCTTCGAGCTGCGGGCCCAGGCCGTCATCGTGACCTCCGGCGGCATCGGCGGGAACCACGACCTCGTCCGCAAGGCCTGGCCCGCCCGCCTCGGCACCCCGCCCACCCGGATGCTCTCCGGCGTGCCCGCCCACGTGGACGGCCTGATGCTCGGCATCGCCGGGGAGGCCGGCGGCAACCTGATCAACGGCGACCGGATGTGGCACTACACCGAGGGCATCGAGAACTGGGACCCGATCTGGGCCAGGCACGGTATCCGGATCCTGCCCGGCCCGTCCTCGCTCTGGCTGGACGCCCGCGGCAACCGGCTGCCCGTCCCGCTGTTCCCCGGCTTCGACACCCTCGGCACGCTCGAACACATCATGACCACCGGGTACGACCACACCTGGTTCGTCCTCACCCAGAAGATCATCGAGAAGGAGTTCGCCCTCTCCGGCTCCGAGCAGAACCCCGACCTGACCGGCCGCAGCATCCGTGGGGTCCTCGGCCGCGCACTGCCCGGCGCCACCGGTCCGGTCGAGGCGTTCAAACGCCACGGCGCCGACTTCGTGGTCGCCGGCAACGTCCCCGACCTCGTCCGGGGCATGAACGCCAAGACCCCGCAGGCACTGATCGACGGCGCCGCGCTGCTGCGCGAGATCGAGGCCCGCGACCGCGAACTGGCCAACCCGTTCAGCAAGGACCTCCAGGTCACCGCGATCCACGGCGCCCGCCGCTACCTCGGCGACAAGCTGATCCGCACCGCGACCCCGCACCGCATCCTCGACCCCAAGGCCGCCCCGCTGATCGCCGTCAAGCTCAACATCCTCACCCGCAAGTCGCTCGGCGGTCTGGAGACCGACCTCTCCTCCCGGGTGCTGCGGGCGGACGGCAGCGTGCTGGACGGGCTCTACGCGGCCGGCGAGGCGGCCGGTTTCGGCGGCGGCGGCGTGCACGGCTACCGCTCGCTGGAGGGCACCTTCCTCGGCGGCTGCATCTTCTCCGGCCGCGCGGCCGGCCGGGCGGCGGCGGCCGCCACGGCCTGATCCGCCGCCTGATCCGCCGCGCGCGCCCGCGCCCGCGCTCCCGCCCCGCCCGCGTCCGGGTCCTCAGCCCTGCGGGGCCGGGCGCAGCAGCGCGGCGATCGCGCGGTACCCCTTGTTCTCGGCGTGCCGCAGCGCCGTGACACCGTGGGCGTCGGCGATCCCCGGGTCGGCGCCGGCCGCGAGCAGCGCCCGGACGACGTCCTGGTGGCGCTCGCCGCCGTTGCCGAGGATCACCGCCTCCAGCAGCGCCGTCCAGCCGAGGTCGTTGACGTGGTTCACGTCGATCCCCGTCCGGACGACCCGGCGGACGTACTCCACGTGCCCGCGTTCCGAGGCCGGGATCACCGACAGCCCGCCGAACCGGTTGACGATGCCCAGGTCCGGCCCGGCCGGCAGCAGCGCCTCCAGCATGGCGACGCTGCCGGTGACCCCGGTGACCAGCCACGGCGTGTCGTGCCGGTCGTCCAGCGCGTCGGGATCGGCGCCGGCCGCCACCAGGAGCTCCGCCACCCGGACGTGGTCGCCCGCGGCGGCCAGCAGCAGCGGGGTGCGCCGGTGCCCGTCCGCGACCTCCGTCCGGGCACCGGCCGCGAGCGCGTCCCGCACCCCGGCCGGGTCGCCGGCCCCCGCGGCGGCGAGCAACCGGGCGTCGGCCGCGCCCTGATCGGGTGCGGTCGTGGCGGTCGGAGCGGGCGGGGTGATCGGGGCGGTGGTGGCCGGGGTGGGTCCGTCCGGGCTTCGGCTCGGCATCTGCGGGGTCTCCTTCGGGCTGCTGTCCACGGTGATGGTGCCGACGGCCGGTGTGCGGCCGGGTGCGGCCCCGCAGCCTGCCGCCAGGGCGAGCGCCGCCAGCCCGGCCGCACCGAGGCGGACCAGCCGCCACCGTCCGGTCGATGCCGATGCCGATGCCGATGCCGATGCTGCCGCACCGCGGGAGGGCGGGCGGTGGGTCGGCCGTGGCCCGTATGTCATGGCTGCTCCGTCGGGGGTTGTGGCGGGGGCTCCCCACCAGCATCGCCCCGCCGGCCGGCCCGCCCGGTCGGGGCATCGGCCCGACTCCGTGCTCCCGTCGGTGGATGCCCGGGTCAGCCGATCGGTTGAGGAGCACGTCCGGTCCCGGGCTCCGGCGGGCGGGTAAATGCGCGGGACAGCGGGCGCGCCCTCGGGCAGGATCCTGGCATGACGACCGATGAACTGCTGCGCAGGGCGGCCGGCCTGTGGGAGCACCAGGCCTCGGGCCCGGTGTCGTTCGGGCCGCCGGGCGGCGTGCGGGTGGTTGTCGCGCCGGGGTCGGAATTCTGCCCGCCCGGCTGGGTCGGCGTGGTGACGTTGGGCGGGTCGGCGGTCGTGACGGTGCCGACGGAGGCGCTCGCCGCGCTGCTTTCCGGCGCCCTGGCGGGAGCGGAGCCCGGGGCCGTCGCGGACGCCGAGGTGCTGCGCCGGGTGCTGCCGGTCTCCCGGGTGCTCGGTCCGGCCGCCCTGGCGTACCTGTCCGCCGCGGACTTCAGGCCGGTGCGGCCAGGGTCGGGCCTGCCACCGGTCGGGCAACTGCCCCCGGACCACCCGGCTCTGCGTGGGCTAGAGCAGGCGGCGGGCCCGGCGGACAGCGGCGAGGCGGCTCTGTGGGAGATCACCTCGCCCGTGTTCGTGGTGCGCGAGGGCGGCTCGGTGG
>NZ_JBHUWW010000163.1:0-17396 GCF_042669755.1 Kitasatospora sp. NPDC057223
GAATCGCTCGGGTGGCCTCCCCACGGCCGTCGCGCGCGGGTCACTCCAACGGGGGGACGGGCTGCGCAAGCGCCGCGGATTCACCCGATCGGCGCTGCGGCCCGGTCGATCCGGGGTCGGCGTGGACGGGCAGCAGTCCGAGACTCCAGCCGCCGGCGGCCAGCACACCGAGGGCGGCCCCGCCGTCACCGGGGCCCCTGGTCAGCAGCAGGCAGCAGGCGAGCACTCCGAGCGCGGCCGACAGGATCACGCGCACAGCCGGGCGCCCGCGTATTCGGGCTCCGGCACACACCGTCACGACTCTGCGCACAGCGGCCTCCTTCGCTCGTCCCCCGGCGCGCCCCGGAGGGCGGCGTCCGTACGGGCCGAGGTCCGGTCAGGCCGCGACCACGTCCACGGCGGCGGCCTTGGGCGTGATGGAGCTCATCCGGTCGACGCCGGGAGCCTGCAGCGGCACCGGTTCGAGAACCGGCCTCAGCAGTTCACCTTCGGAGAGGCTGGCCATCGCCGCAAGTTCGGCGAGCGACAGTTCGTCGCTGACCTCGCGCATGACCTCGGACATCCGGACGTCGAGCGCGTCGCAGATGGCGGAAAGAAGCTCCGAGGAGGCTTCCTTCTGTCCTCGCTCCACCTCGGAGAGGTAACCGAGCGAAACCCTCGCGGCTGCCGACACCTCGCGAAGTGTGCGGCCCTGGCGCTGGCGCTGCCGACGCAGTACATCGCCCAGTAGGCGACGGAGCAGGATCATCGGTGCCTCCCTCCTCGGACTGCGGATCGAGATGTCACGTCCCCACCGTACCGCCTTGCCCGCTTCGCGTGCGGGGACCATGGTCGTGTTCACTCTGGGCTGCAAGGCTGCCCCCTCCCCTGTTTCCGTTGTCCCACCCCGCCCGACGGGCCCCTCGCTGTGCCCGCTCCGGGGAGCGCGGCCGGCGCCACGCACACGTTCACCACCTGGTATCTGCCCAACCAGGCCCTCCGATGTAACACGATCCTCCAACTACGGCGGACGGTTCCGCCAGTCCGGCAGATCTCGGTTCGACGGAGATCTCAGTTCGGTTGCGAATGGTCGGCCTGCAGCCGCCCCGCGAGCAGCTCCAGCGCGGCCGTCACCGCCATGCGACGGATTGTGGCACGCTCACCGGACAACCGTGGTGAAGTGACCAGACTTCCCGCAGGACCCGCAAAAGCCAGGTACACGGTGCCCACCGGCTGTCCGTCCTGCGGATCGGGCCCGGCCACGCCGGTGGTCGCGAGCCCGTACGTGGCGCCGAGCAACCGCCGTACGCCCTGGGCCATCTGCCCGGCCACCACCGGGTGGACCGGGCCGTGGACGGCCAGCAGGCCCTCGTCCACGCCGAGCACCGACGCCTTGAGATCGGTCGCGTAGGCCGTCACGGAACCCCGGAAGGTCGCCGAGGCGCCGGGAACGTCCACCAGCGCGGCCGCGAGCAGCCCCCCGGTGAGCGACTCGGCGACCGCCAGCGTGGCCCCACGGGCCCGCAGCGCCGCGTGCACGTCCGCGGCCAACCCGAAGCCCCCGGCCGCCGCCGCGGCCCCCCTGGCCCCCGTCACCGGCCCTCGCGCTCCGCGGCCAGCCCCTGGCGGCGCATCCGCACCGCCTGTCCGACGTAGTCCAGCGCGGTGGCGAGGGTCAGCAGCACGGCGAAGGCCATCAGCACGGCGCGGGCCGTCGCCAGCCAGCCGGTCAGCTCCAGCACGTACATGCCGACCGCGATGCCCTGGGCCAGGGTCTTCAGCTTGCCGCCGCGGCTGGCCGGGATCACGCCGTAGCGGATCACCCAGAACCGCATCAGGGTGATGCCCAGCTCGCGCGCGAGGATCAGGATCGTGACCCACCAGGGCAGGTCCCCGAGCACCGAGAGGCCGATCAGGGCGGCACCCATGATCGCCTTGTCGGCGATCGGGTCGGCGATCTTGCCGAAGTCGGTGACCAGGCCCTTGCGGCGGGCGATCTCGCCGTCGAAGAGATCGGTGATCATCGCGACGGCGAACGAGGCCCAGGCCACCGAGCGCCACTTCGGGTCGTGGCCGCCGTCGGCGAACAGGAGCAGCACGAACACCGGCACCAGCAGCAGCCGGAGCATGGTCAGCATGTTCGCGATGTTCCAGATGCCCGGCGGCGGCGGCGTCGCGGCCCCCGCCGGGCCGGGGCGGGCCGTGGTGGGGGCGCCGGGCCCCTTCGTCATTCGCCGGCTCCGATGGCGACCGCGCCGGCCGCCGCGACGCGGGCCGGCTCCAGCACCTCGGCGACCAGGTCGACGCCCTCACTGGCGACCACCTTGGCCCGGTAGAACTGGCCGACCACGGGGTTCTCCACCCCGGTCAGCGTGGTGAGGCCGTCGGTCTCCGGTGCCTGGTGCGCCGCGCGGCCCTCGACCAGGTCGCCCTCGACGGACTCCACCAGCACCTCCACCTCGGTGCCGATCCGCTGCTCGGCCCGCTGGGCGGTCAGCTCCTCGGCCAGCCGCGACAGCCTGGCGAGGCGCTCGTCGACCACGTCCTGCGGCAGCTTGCCGTCGAACGTCGCGGCCTCGGTGCCGTCCTCGTCCGAGTAGCCGAAGACGCCGATCGCGTCCAGCCCGGCGTGGGTGACGAAGCGCTCCAGCTCGGCGAAGTCCTCCTCGGTCTCCCCGGGGAAGCCGACGATGAAGTTGGAGCGGGCGCCGGCCTGCGGGGCCTTGCCGCGGATGGTCCCGAGCAGCTCCAGGAACTGGTCGGTGTTGCCGAACCGCCGCATCCGGCGCAGTACGGCCGGCGCGGAGTGCTGGAACGACAGGTCGAAGTACGGCACGACGTCCTGCGTGCCGGTCATCACGTCGATCAGGCCGGGCCGCATCTCGGCGGGCTGCAGGTAGCTGACCCGGACCCGCTCGATGCCGGGGACGGCCGCGATCTCGCTGAGCAGGGTCTCCAGCAGGCGGATGTCGCCGAGGTCCTTGCCGTACGAGGTGTTGTTCTCGCTGACCAGGACGACCTCGCGGACGCCCTGCGCGGCCAGCCACTGGGCCTCGTTCAGCACGTCGGACGGGCGGCGCGAGATGAAGGAGCCGCGGAAGGCCGGGATGGCGCAGAAGGAACATCGCCGGTCGCAGCCCGAGGCGAGCTTGACCGAGGCGACCGGGTTGTCGTCCAGCCGCTTGCGCAGCACGCGCGGGCCGGAGGCGGGAGCCACGCCCTCCGGCAGGTCGTCCGGCACGTTCTCGGGGGCGCCGTGGCCGGGCAGGGCGACGGCGGTGGCCGCGGCCTGCCGCTCGACCGGGGTCAGCGGGAGGAGCTTGCGGCGGTCGCGCGGGAGGTGCGCGGCGTGGTGGCCGCCGGAGAGGATGGTCTGGAGGCGCTCGGTGATGTTGGCGTAGTCGTCGAACCCGAGCACCGCGTCGGCCTCGGGAAGGGCGTCGGCAAGCTCCTTGCCGTAGCGCTCGGCCATGCAGCCGACGGCGACGACGGCCTGCGTGCGGCCGTGCCCCTTGAGGTCGTTGGCCTCCAGGAGGGCGTCGACAGAGTCCTTCTTGGCGGCTTCGACGAACCCGCAGGTGTTGACGACGGCGACGTCTGCGTCGGCGGCGTCGTCGACCAGCAGCCAGCCATCGGCCTCCAGTCGCCCGGCGAGTTCCTCCGAGTCCACCTCGTTGCGGGCGCATCCGAGCGTGACAAGGGCGACAGTACGGCGTTCAGGCATAGGGCCAAGATTAACGCGCGGCCCCCGGTGCCGTTCGCCCCGGAGGCCGCGCGCCTCGGATTACCAGATCTTCGCCCCGCTGCTTCAGCCTGCCTGGGGGTCTCCGGGGGTGTACGTGACGTGCACCACCTGGCCGTCCTTGCCTGCCGGACCGAGGTCCTTGCCGTTGACGAACACGTGCACGGCGCCGGCGTTGCCGATCACCAGCTTGATCTGCTTGCCGTCGGTGAAGGTCTGGTCCTGGCCGGGTTCGATGTTGTTCTGGTAGAGCGACTTGCCGGATCCGTCGACCGCGGACACCCAGCTGGCGTCCTTCTCGGCGACGAGCTTCACGGTCACCTTGTCGGCCGGGGCGGCCGCGATCGCCGCGACGCTGGGGGCCGGGGCGGGCGGCTGCACGACCGGGACCTCGGGTGCGGTCGTACCGGTACCGGACCCGCTGGGCAGCGGAGCGCTGGCCGAGCCGGTGCCGGTGCCACCCGTGTGGCCGTTGACCAGGTTGAAGCCGATCAGCGCGACCACCGCGAAGATCGCGGCGACCATGGCGGCCGTCCAGTTCGGGCGGCGGCGGTCGTTGACCCTGATCGGTCCGGTGTCGAGCAGCTGGGAGGGTCGTTTGGTCTCCGGTGCTCCGCCGTGCGCGGCGTCGTACCGGGCGACCAGGATGTCACCGTCGATGCCGACCGCCCTGGCGATCGAGCGAATGTGGCCACGGGCGTAGAAATCGCCGCCGCAGCGGTCGAAGTCGTCCCCCTCGATGGCGTGGACTATGGGAACCCGGACGCGCGTACTCGCGCTGATCTGGTCGACCGTGAGACCCGCCTCGATCCGGGCGGCCGACAGCACCCGTCCGATGCTCACGGTGTCGGCAGCCGGATCAGGCTCGCCGGACACCGACAGGACCGGTTCGGCACCGGCCTGGTCGGCCGTCGGTCGGCGGTTGTCACGGTCCGGGGACTTGCCGATGGTCACTGGGCGCGCCTTTCGAGCGGATGGCCACCTGCTGGAGGAACAGTCTAGGGGCGGGATGGGAGCGTTTCTCAAGCGGAACAGGCCCGAACGTGCGCGCCCGCTCCTGCCGGGGCCCGTCGGTTCCGGCCCGCCGATGACGGCCGGTCAGCCCGACGGGGTCGTGGAGCACCCCGGCCTGTGACGCGGCGGCAACCCGGTTGGTTCCCACCGCTCCTGCTGTCCTCCGAACGAGTGAGGCCGTTCGGCGGAAACTGCTGCTGTCGCTGTCGCGCCGGGCCCGGTCAGCCCCGGATGCTGACGATCACGCCGTCCAACTCGTCCGGTGTGACGAGCACATCACGGGCCTTCGAACCCTCGCTGGGGCCAACGATCCCACGTGACTCCATCAGGTCCATCAACCGGCCCGCCTTCGCGAAGCCGACCCGCAGTTTGCGCTGGAGCATCGAGGTCGAACCGAACTGTGTGGAGACCACCAGCTCGACCGCCTGGATCAGCAGATCGAGATCGTCGCCGATCTCCTCGTCGATCTCCTTCTTCGGGCCGCCGCCGACCGTCACGTCGTCGCGGTAGACGGCCGTCAGCTGGTCCTTGCAATGCTGGACCACGGCGGCGATCTCCGCCTCCGTGACGAACGCGCCCTGCATCCGGATCGGCTTGTTGGAACCCATCGGCAGGAAGAGCGCGTCGCCCTTGCCGATCAGCTTCTCGGCCCCCGGCTGGTCCAGGATGACCCGGGAGTCCATCATCGCGGAGGTGGCGAACGCCAGCCGGGACGGCACGTTCGCCTTGATCAGGCCGGTGACGACGTCCACCGAGGGCCGCTGGGTCGCCAGCACCAGGTGGATTCCGGCCGCGCGGGCGAGCTGGGTGATCCGGACCACCGAGTCCTCGACGTCGCGCGGGGCGACCATCATCAGGTCCGCGAGCTCGTCGACGATCACCAGCAGGTACGGGTACGGCTTCAGCTCCCGCTCGCTGCCGAGCGGCGCGCTGACCCTGCCCGCCTTCACCGCCGCGTTGAAGTCGTCCACGTGCCGGAACCCGAAGGCCGCCAGGTCGTCGTAGCGCAGGTCCATCTCGCGGACCACCCACTGCAGCGCCTCGGCCGCCTTCTTCGGGTTCGTGATGATCGGCGTGATCAGGTGCGGGATTCCCTCGTACGCCGTCAGCTCCACCCGCTTGGGGTCGACCAGCACCATCCGGACCTCGTCCGGGGTCGCCCGGGCCAGCACCGAGGTGATCAGGCAGTTGATGCACGAGGACTTGCCCGCGCCGGTGGCGCCGGCCACCAGGATGTGCGGCATCTTGGCCAGGTTGGCCATCACGGTGTGACCCTCGACGTCCTTGCCCATGCCGACCAGCATCGGATGCGGATCGTCGGCGGCCGCGCGCGAGCGCAGCAGGTCCCCGAGGTTGACCATCTCCCGGTCAAGGTTGGGGATCTCGATGCCGACCGCCGACTTCCCGGGGATCGGGCTGATGATCCGCACGTCGGCGCTCGCCACCGCGTACGCGATGTTCTTGGCGAGCGCGGTGATCCGCTCGACCTTGACCGCCGGACCGAGCTCCACCTCGTAGCGGGTGACCGTCGGGCCGCGGGTGAAGCCGGTGACCCTGGCGTCCACCTTGAACTCGGCGAACACACCGCTGAGCTGCGCCACCACATCGTCGTTGATCTTGCTGCGGGTCTTGCCGGGGCCGCCGCGCTCCAGCAGGTCCAGCGAGGGCAGCGCGTACGTGATGTCGCCGGACAGCTGGAGCTGCTCCATCCGCACGGGCGCGGGGCCGTGCTCGTCCGGCGGCGGCTGGCCCGCCGTGCGCGCGGCGGGGACTGCGGGCTCCTCCGGCGGGGCCGTCCGGTCCTGCACCTGGTGCATCATGTCGGCCACCGCGGGCGAGGCCGGCACCCCGTACAGCAGTGCGCCGTCCAGGTCGGCGGCCACCCCCGCGGCGATCCCCCGGGTCTCGTACGGCTCGGCGGTGAACGGGGCCTTGGCGAACATGTCGGGGACGGCGGACGCCAGCTCGGGATCGTCCAGCTGCTTGCGGCGCCGGCGCCGGCGGCGGGCGCCGACCTCGTCGTCCTCGTGGTCCAGCACGAAGGGCAGGGCGTCCGGGTCGGCGTCCTCGGGCGGGTCGGTGGAGAACTCCCGGTCGGCCGCGAGCTGCCCGGCCGCGGCCTCCTCGGGCGAGGGTTCGACCACGCCGAGGCGCACGCCCACGGACCGCAGCCGCTCCGGGATCCGGTTCACCGGGGTCGCCGTGACCACCAGCAGGCCGAAGAAGGCCAGCAGCAGCAGGAGCGGCACCGCCAGCGGCGGCCCGGCCGCGGCCATCATCGGGGTCGAGGCGGCCCAGCCGAAGATGCCGCCGGCCTGCCGGATCCGGGTCGCGCCACCGGCCATCGCGGGCGCGCCGCAGCCGATGTGCACCAGCCCGAGCACGCCGACCACCAGCGCGCTCAGACCGATGACGATCCGTCCGTTGGCCTCCGGCACCTCGGGGTGCCTCATCAGCCGGACCCCGACCGCGGCCAGCAGGAAGGGCACCAGCACGTCGAGCCGCCCGAACAGGCCCGACACCACGTTCGTCGCGGCCTCACCGAGCCAGCCCTGCGGGCTGAACCAGGTACCGGCCGCCGTGACCAGCGCGAGGGCGAGCAGCAGCAGGCCCAGGCCGTCCTTGCGGTGATCCGGGTGCAGGCCCTTCGCGCCGTCCCCGAAGCCCCGGAAGAGCGCGCCCACGCTGTGCGCCAGGCCGAGCCAGACGGCCCGCACGGCGCGGAACAGTATCGGCCGCGGCGGGGGCGGCGACGGCTGGGCGGGCCTGGCCGCCGCCTTCTTCACCGGGACGGCCTTCTTCGCCACCGCCTTCTTGGCGGGCGGTTTCGCCGGGGACTTCGCGGCGGCCTTCTTGGACGATCCCGGACTCGGGGTGCGAGCGGCACCGCGGCGCGAGCCGCTGATGTCACTTCCGGGCGTACGAGTGGCCATGGTCCAGCAGCCTACCGGCGCCGCACCGCTGTGGACACGTGCTCGATCGCGGGAGCGGCGGGCGTGTCGCGGACATACCGTCACACTGATGCCGCTTCACCCGTCCGGCCGAACGAGCCGGCGGGACGCGGGTGGTCCGACGCTCAGGCCGAGCCGGGGCGCAGCGCCTCCAGGGCCCGGCGCAGGCCGGCCAGCTTGCGCTCCAGGTGGGCGGCGGTGGCGGCGGCCCCGGAGTCGTCCGAGCTGTCCAGCTGCTTCGTCAGCGCCTCGGCCTGCTCCTCCACCGAGGCCAGCCGGGCGGACAGCTCGCTGATCAGCGCGCCGCCCAGGGCAGGCTCCGCGGTACCGGCCTCCAGCTGCAGCCGGAGCAGCGCCGCCTGCTCCTTGAGCTGGCAGTTCTTCATGTAGAGATCCACGAAGACCGAGACCTTGGCGCGCAGCACCCACGGGTCGAACGGCTTGGAGATGTAGTCGACCGCGCCCGCCGCGTACCCGCGGAAGGTGTGGTGCGGGCCGTGGTTGATCGCGGTGAGGAAGATGATCGGGATGTCGCGGGTGCGCTCGCGGCGCTTGATGTGGGACGCCGTCTCGAAGCCGTCCATGCCGGGCATCTGGACGTCCAGCAGGATCACCGCGAAGTCGTCGGTAAGCAGCGCCTTGAGCGCCTCCTCGCCGGACGCGGCCCGGACCAGGGTCTGGTCGAGTGCGGAGAGGATGGCCTCCAGGGCCAACAGGTTCTCCGGCCGGTCATCGACCAGGAGGATCTTCGCTTTCTGCACCACGACCCGCCCTCCTGTCGCCGACCTGCCAGGGGACGGCACGCGTGTACTGCCCACCACTACCCCGGTCATGCTAGCCGCCCCCACTCGCCCGGCACATCGCTCCGTCGTGAACCGGGCCGGAGCGGCGCGCGCCCAGCACTCCGGCGCACGCTCAGCAGCGTGTCGCCGTTCGGTCACTGTTCGCAACGATCGGTGACCCTACCGGGTTCCCGCCCCGGGCCGCCAGCGCGGGAACGGCACCACCGGTGCGAACCGGAGCGCGGGCCCCGGCCCCCGCGCCCCGGCCGCCACCGCGGCGACCGGCCGGGAGTGCCGCCACGCCAGCACCGCCAGGGGCCGTTCGGCAACGACCTACCGGCGTGGCCCGCTACGACTGCTCCAGCCAGTGGTGCATCACGGTCAGCAGGTGGTCGGTCTCCACCGGCTTGGTGATGTGGTCGGTCGCGCCCGCCTCGATGCTCTTCTCACGGTCGCCCTTCATCGCCTTCGCGGTCAGCGCGATGATCGGCAGACCGGCGAACTGGGGCATCCGGCGGATCGCCTCGGTCGTCGCGTAGCCGTCCATCTCCGGCATCATGATGTCCATCAGGACGAGTGCGACGTCCTCGTGCTGCTCCAGCACCTCGATGCCCTCACGCCCGTTCTCGGCGTACAGGACGGTCAGGCCGTGCTGCTCCAGCACGCTGGTCAGGGCGAAGACGTTGCGGATGTCGTCGTCCACGATCAGCACCTGCTCACCGTCGAAGCGGCCGTCGAAACGCCCGTCCACGTGCTCCCCGGGGGCCCGGCGGGCCGCCGCTTCGGCCGACTGGCGCGGGAACGGGTCCTCGGCGGCGGCCCGCCGGCGCTCGATCGCGCCCCGGCGGCGCTCCTCCGCGAGTTCGCGGACCTCCTGGGCCCAGTGCTCCGCGGGGTTCTCCCCGACCGGCACGGGCGTGCCCACGGGCGTCACCCCCACCGAGGCGCGCACCGCCGGCCCGGCCGGGCGCTCCCCCGGCGACACGTCCGGGGACTCGCTGCGCAGCGGCAGGTAGAGGGTGAACGTGGAACCCCGGTCGATCTCGCTCTCGGCGTGGATCTCACCGCCGAGCAGCCGCGCGATCTCCCGGCTGATGGAGAGCCCGAGACCGGTGCCGCCGTACTTGCGGCTGGTGCCGCCGTCGGCCTGCTTGAACGCCTCGAAGATCTCCCGGAGCTTGTTGCCGGGGATGCCGATCCCGGTGTCGGACACCGAGAAGGCGACCAGCTCCTCGTCCGGGTCGCTGATCGCTCCGGCCTCCAGCAGCTGCTCCCGCACGTGCTGGGGCACCTCGGCGCCGGCCGGGCGGATGTACAGGTCGACGGCGCCGCTGTCGGTGAACTTCACCGCGTTGGAGAGCAGGTTGCGCAGCACCTGCTGGAGCCGTTGCTCGTCCGTGTGCAGGGTGACCGGCAGTTCGGGCGAGACCCGGACGGCGAAGTCGAGGTTCTTGTCCACCGTGAGCGGCCGGAACGCGGCCTCGACGTAGTCGACCAGCTGGACGAGGGCGATCTTCGCCGGGCGGACGTCCATCTTGCCCGCCTCGACCTTGGAGAGGTCCAGGATGTCGTTGATCAGCTGGAGCAGGTCGGAGCCCGCGCCGTGGATCGTGTCGGCGAACTCGACCTGCTTGGGCGAGAGGTTGCCCTCGTTGTTGTCGGAGAGCAGCTTGGCCAGGATCAGCAGCGAGTTGAGCGGGGTGCGCAGCTCGTGCGACATGTTGGCGAGGAACTCGCTCTTGTACCGGGAGGCGAGGGCGAGCTGCTCGGCGCGCTCCTCCAGGACCTGCCGGGCCTCCTCGATCTCGCTGTTCTTGATCTCGATGTCGCGGTTCTGCTGGGCGAGTTGCTCGGCCTTCTCCTGGAGCTCCTCGTTGGTGCGCTCCAGCTCCTCCTGACGGGCCTCCAACTCGGCGGACCGCATCGAGAGTTCGGCGGTCAGCCGCTGGGACTCCAGCAGCAGGCCCTCGGTCTTGGTGTTGACGCTGATGGTGTTGACGGTGACACCGATCAGGTCGGCGATCTGGTTGAGGAAGTCCAGGGCGACGGTGGTGAACGAACTGAAGGTGGCCAGCTCGATCACGCCCAGCAGCCGGCCCTCGAACAGCACCGGGAGGACCACCACGTGGGCGGGCGAGGCCTCGCCCAGCCCGGAGGCGATCTTGAGGTATCCGGGCGGCGCCTCCTTCAGGATGATCGAGCGCTTCTCCACCGCCGCCTGCCCCACCAGCGACTCACCGGGCCGGAAGGTGGTCGGCATCGCGCGCCGCTGGTAGCCGTAGCTGCCGATCAGCCGCAGGACGGTGTCGTTCTCGTCGTCGTCCTCGGTGATCAGTTCCGCCGTCCGGCCGGCCGGCTGGGCGAGGAAGAACGCGCCGTGCTGGGCCGACACGACGGGCGTCAGCTCGGTCATGATCAGCGAGGCGACTGCCTCCAGGTCCCGGCGGCCCTGGAGCAGGCCGGTGACCCGGGCCAGGTTGGTCTTGAGCCAGTCCTGCTCCTGGTTGGTGCGGGTGGTCTCGCGCAGGTTGGCGATCATCTGGTTGATGTTGTCCTTGAGCTCGTCGAGCTCACCCGAAGCGTCCACGTCGATCCGCAGCGACAGGTCGCCCCTGGTCACCGCGGTGGCCACCTGGGCGATGGCGCGCACCTGGCGGGTCAGGTTGTTGGCCAGTTCGTTCACCGACTCGGTGAGGTCCTGCCACGTCCCGTCCACGCCGGGCACCCGGGCCTGGCCGCCGAGGCGTCCGTCGGTACCCACCTCACGGGCCACCCGGGTGACCTCGGCCGCGAACGAGCCGAGCTGGTCGACCATGGTGTTGATGCTGGTCTTGAGCTCCAGGATCTCGCCGCGGGCGTCCACGTCGATCTTCTGCGACAGGTCTCCGCGGGCCACCGCCGTGATGACCAGCGCGATGTTGCGCACCTGGCCGGTCAGGTTGTTGGCCATCAGGTTGACGTTGTCGGTGAGGTCCTTCCAGATACCCGCGACCCCGGGCACACCGGCCTGGCCGCCCAGGATGCCGTCCGTGCCCACCTCGCGGGCGACCCGGGTCACTTCGACGGCGAAGGCCGACAGCTGGTCCACCATCGTGTTCAGGGTGCCGGCCAGGGCCGCCACCTCGCCCTGCGCCTCGATGGTGATCTTCTTGGAGAGGTCGCCACTGGCCACAGCGGTGGCCACCTCGGCGATGTTGCGCACCTGGCTGGTCAGGTTGGACGCCATGAAGTTGACGTTGTCGGTGAGGTCCTTCCAGATGCCCGACACTCCGCGCACCCGGGCCTGGCCGCCGAGAATGCCCTCGGTACCGACCTCGCGGGCCACCCGGGTCACCTCGTCCGCGAAGGCCGACAACTGGTCGACCATCGTGTTGACGGTGGTGACCAGCTCCAGGATCTCCCCGCGCGCATCGACGGTGATCTTCTTCGACACGTCGCCGCGGGCCACCGCCGTGGTCACCTCGGCGATGTTGCGGACCTGGCTGGTCAGGTTGTTGGCCATCAGGTTGACGCTGTTGGTCAGGTCCTTCCAGGTGCCGGAGACCCCGGGGACGCTGGCCTGGCCGCCCAGGATGCCCTCGGTGCCCACGTCCCTCGCGACCCTGGTCACCTCGTCGGCGAAGGCCCCCAGCTGGTCGACCATCGTGTTGATGGTGTTCTTCAGCTCCAGGATCTCGCCCCGGGCGTCCACCTGGATCTTCTGCGACAGGTCGCCCCTGGCTACCGCCGTGGTCACCTGCGCGATGTTGCGCACCTGGTCCGTCAGGTTGTTGGCCATGAAGTTCACGTTGTCGGTCAGGTCGCGCCAGACACCCGCCGCGCCCGGCACCTGCGCCTGACCGCCGAGCCGCCCCTCCGTACCCACCTGGCGGGCCACCCGGGTCACCTGCTCGGCGAACCCGGAGAGCTGGTCGACCATCGTGTTGATGGTGTTCTTCAGCTCCAGGATCTCGCCCCGCGCGTCGACCTCGATCTTCTGCGACAGATCGCCGCGCGCCACCGCCGTGGTCACCTGCGCGATGTTGCGCACCTGGCCGGTCAGGTTGTTGGCCATGAAGTTGACCGAGTCGGTCAGATCCCGCCAGACCCCGGCCACCCCCGGCACCTGCGCCTGACCGCCGAGCCGCCCCTCGGTACCGACGTCCCTCGCCACCCTGGTCACCTGGGCGGCGAAGGAGTTGAGCTGGTCCACCATGGTGTTCACGGTGTTCTTCAGCTGCAGCATCTCGCCGTCGACCTCGACGGTCACCTTGCGGGACAGGTCGCCCTTGGCGACCGCCGTGGTCACCTCCGCGATGTTGCGCACCTGCGCGGTCAGCCGGCCGGCCATCGTGTTGACGGAGTCGGCGAGGTCCTTCCAACTGCCCGACACGCTGCGCACCCGCGCCTGCCCGCCGAGCTTGCCCTCGGTGCCGACCTCGATCGCCACCCGGGTCACCTCGTCGGTGAACTCCGAGAGCTGGTCGACCAGTCCGTTGACCGTCCGCCCGATCCGCAGGTACTCCCCGCGCAGCGGGTGGCTCACCCCGCTGGTGTGGACGGAGCGCAGCTCCATCTTCTGTTCGAGGTCGCCCTCGGCGATCGAGGTCAGCACCCGGCCGACCTCGGCCATCGGACGGGCCAGATCGTCGATCAGCGCGTTGCAGTTGTCGACGGCCGCCATCCAGGCGCCCTCGCCGGCGCCCGTCTCCAGCCGCTCCGAAAGACGCCCCTCGCGGCCCACCGCCCGCCGGACCCTGGCCAGTTCACCGGTGAGGTGCTGATTGCGCTCGGCTACCTCGTTGAACACCGCGGCGATCTCCGCCAGCGGCCCGTCCCCCGGCACCGGCAGCCGCCGCTTGAAGTTGCCGTCGCGCATGGCCGTGAGCGCGGCCAGCAGCTTGCGCAGGTCCGCGGGCTCGGCGCCCCGGCTGTGGCTCGGGCGCCGTCCGGCGGCGCCCCGGGGCGCGGCGCCGGAGCGTCCGCCGCGGGCGGCGGGCGTCGTCGTACCGGTTGCGTCCTTGGTGGCCGAACTCAACGGGACCCTCCCACATCGTGAACTGTCCGGTACCGCCCGCACCCTCCGGGCACACGCACCGGCGCGGCCGAAACACCGCTCCGGGGGCCGTCGGGCCCGCCGTCGCCGCTTCGACCGTACTGCGCGATCAGGCCGTTGCGGACCCCCCAGTCTGACAGCACTGGCACCCGGTGCACGGTCGGTTGCACTCGGTTGGTACGACTCCCGGCCAAACACGTGCGCAGAATCACTCTCAGGTGCCTGTTTCGGCTCCCCGTACCCATGGGGAACCAACCGGAAAGTAGGGTGGAGCGCTGCACCGGGCCGCACACAGGACTCGGCGCCGCCATCCGGCAGGCGCAGCAGGCGAGTCGGCCCCGGAGCGCCCACCAAGTGCGGCGGGCAGCCGGGCCAGAGCAGAGGAGACGTGGCAACGTGGTCACCGCGCGCGCAGCCGCCACCTTCCGACCGGTAGACCGGTCGGCCGCAGCCGCGCGCGGCTTCGTCCGCGACGCCCTGCTCGGCTGGGGCCTGCCCGAGGTCGTCGACGACGCCGTCGTCCTGGTCAGCGAACTCGTCACGAACGCGGTCGTGCACGCCGGCACCGACGCCGAGGTCTGCTGCCTGCGCGAGGAGGGCTTCGTCCGGGTCGAGGTCACCGACCACCACCCCGAACGCGGCCTGCCCTCCTTCGCCGACGTCCCCGACAGCGGCGCCGAACGGTACGCCGACCCGGACGACGAGGGCGGGCGCGGGCTGCTGATGTGCTCGGCACTCTCCTCCTGTTGGGGCGTCGAGTACTCGGCCGGACGCAAGACCGTCTGGTTCCGCCTCCCGCTGCCCGAGCACGTCGTCGGCACCCGGTACGCCGTACCCGCCACCCCGGCCGACGAACTCCCCGCCACCGACGGTCCGGTGCACGTCGCCGTCGTCCAGATCGACGAGAACGGCCGGGTCCTCGCCTGGAACCCCGACGCCGAAGCCCTGTTCCTGCACCGGGCCGCGGACGTACTGGGCCACCCCTGGGCCGAGTTCGCCGCCTGGCCCCAGTCGGCCGGCATCGGGCTCGGCCTCGACGAGGCGCTGCGGCTGGCCCGCTGGGAGGGCAGTTTCGGCCTGCGCCGCGCCGACGGCCCCACCGTCGAGGTGTACGGCGTCCAGATCCGGGTCCGCGACGCGGAGGGCGTCCCCTCCACCCTGTGCCTGCTGGTCCGCGAGGTCGACCGCGCCGTCCTGCGCTCCCCCGCCCGCACCGTCACCGGCGACCCGGCCACCCCCGTCGAGGCCCCGCTGGACCTGCTGGCCGGCCAGGTCACCACCGACGACCTCGGCGAACTGCTCCAGCGGACGGTCGAACGCGCCCGCGACCTGCTCGACGCCGACGCCGCCTACCTGCTGCTCACCACGGACGACGAGGCCGACTTCGAGGTCCGCGCCTCCACCGGCCTCCCGGCCGGCCGCCGCCGCTACGCCCGGTTCCCGGTGGACCAGACCCGCAGCCGCTTCGACACCGCCCGCCTGCCGGCCGTCCACGAGGACCTCTCGCTGCGGCCCGCCGCCGTCCCGCTGCTGGCCGACACCGGGCTGCGCTCCCTGATCACCGTCCCGCTGAAGGTCGACGGCCGGCTGATCGGCTCGCTCGGCGTCGCCGCGGCCGCACCCGGCCGCTACGACAACGAGGACGCGCTGCGCCTGCAGTTCGCCGCCGACCGGGTCGCACTCGCGCTGGAGAGCGCCCGGCTGGCCGACCTGGAACGGCTGCGCCGCGGGTCGCTGTCCTTCCTCGTCGAGGCGTCCGAACTGCTGGCGGGCACCCTGGAGCACGAGCAGACGCTCGCCCTGATGGCGCAGATGGCCGTGCCGACGCTGGCCTCCTGGTGCGCCGTCTACACCACCGACGAACAGGGCGGTCCGCCCACCCTCGCCTTCGTCCTGCACCAGGACGAGGACCGGATCGACCCGCTGCGGTACCTCCTCGACAAGATCCCCGCGCCGGACTCCGGGGCCTCCCCCGGCGCCCGGTTCTGGAAGGCCCCGGCGGAGGCCGCCCGCACCGGCGGTCCGGGCGACAGTCCCGAACTCGCCGGGCTGCTCGGCGAGACGGTCGTCCTGCCGCTCGCCGCCCGCAACCGCGTGATCGGCCTGCTCACGCTCGGCGCCCCGGCGGACGTGCGGTTCCGCCAGGAGATCCTCGAACTCGCCGAGGACCTCTCCCGCCGTGCCGCCCTCGCCCTGGACAACTCGCGCCTCTACTCGGAGCGGACGGCCACCAGCCAGGCCCTCCAGCGGAGCCTGCTGCCGCCCGAGCTGCCCGAGATCCCCGGCGTCGAGGTGGACGTCTTCTACCAGGCCGCCGGCGAGGGCAACGAGGTCGGCGGGGACTTCTACGACCTGTTCCCGATCCGTGAGGGCACCTACGGCTTCGCCATCGGCGACGTCTGCGGCACCGGCCCCGAGGCCGCCTCCGTCACCGGCCTGGCCCGGCACTCCCTCCGACTCCTCGCCCGCGAGGGCTTCGACGCCCCGCAGGTACTCACCCGCCTCAACGCGGCAATCCTGGACGAGGGTTCGCGCAGCCGCTTCCTGACCCTGCTGTACGGCGAGCTGACCCCGCGGGCCGACGGCTGCACCGAACTCGCGATGGTCTGCGCCGGCCACCCGCTGCCACTGCGCCTGCGCACCGACGGACAGGTCGACCAGGCCGCCACCCCGCAACCGCTGCTCGGCGTGATGGAGGACCTGGAGCTGACCGTGGAGCACCTCGTCCTCCAGCCGGGCGAGGTGCTGCTCTGCGTCACCGACGGAGTCACCGAACGCCGCGAGGGGCTGCGGATGCTGGGGGACGACGGGCTCGCCCAGGTGCTCACCGGCTGCACCGGCCTGACCGCCGGAGCGGTCGCCGCCCGGGTCCAGCGCGCGGTCGAACGCTTCGCGCCGGAGCCGCCGTCCGACGACATGGCGATCCTGACCCTCCGGGTCCCCCTCCAGCGGACGAGCTGACCGGCATTCGCCTGAGGACCGGTCAGATCCGCTCAGCTGTCGGCCAATCGTGGACGGCCGACAGCATCCGGCGGCTCAAATTGTACTATTCACAAGGGTACAAGCGCCCTCGCTCCGGGTAGACCGGATTCACCGGGGAATCCCCCGGCGGGGACACCGACCAGCACCTCTCCTGCTGGCACTTCACCAGGCCGCAGCCGCCCGCACGCTCGTTCCGTGCGCCCTCGGCCGGCCCAGCGCAGCCACCTCATCGCTCGCATTGACAGCGCCTTCGGCGCGCCCAGAGTGAAAGGAGCCTCCGGTGAGCAATGAAGCTACCGGGGCCCAGAACGCCCGGTCCTCAGGAGCCGACGCCGGTTCCCTCGGATATCTCGCACTCGGACTGACCCTCCTCGCCTACGGCCTGCTCGCCACCGGCATCTTCAGCGGCACCGGCGTCAAGGACGCGGCCGGCCTCGCGCACCTCATCGGCGGGGTCACCCTGTTCCTCGCCGGCCTCTGGCAGCTCCGCCAGGGGGACGGCTTCACCGGCACCGCCTTCACCGGCCTCGGCGCGTTCTGGGCCACCTGGTCGGCGGCGGGCGGGGCGAGCAAGAACGCCGTCGGCCTGTTCCTGCTGCTGTGGGCGCTGCTGGCGCTCACCCTGACCGCCGCAAGCTGGAACTCCGGCCTGTTCAGCCGGGCCGTGTACGGCCTGCTCACGCTCTCCCTGGTGCTGTCCGCACTCGCCGCCTTCGGCAGCTACGGCGGCCTCGCCAAGTTCGCGGGCTGGGTCGCCGCGGCCTCCGGCCTGGTCGCCTGGTACTGGGCCACCGCCTCGCTGACCAACAGCGGGTGGGGCCGGGCCGTCCTGCCGGTCAAGTAGGACCACCGGCCGGGAACGGCAACCGCTCGACCGCTCGACGCACTGTGGGCCGGGCCTCGTGAAGAGG
>NZ_JBHUWW010000164.1:0-17192 GCF_042669755.1 Kitasatospora sp. NPDC057223
GCCCGGACTCACATTCCGGGCCGGGCCGCCGTGGCACGCCTCGGGCCAACCGGCCGGGCGTCAGGTCGCCGGACCCAGCGGCGCCGTCAGGTGCTCGGGGGTGCGGACGGGGCACGCCTTGTGCACGAAGGCCCGCCGCAGCTCGTGGTAGGGCTCGCCGGCGCCGTAGAAGTTGCGGTGCATCAGGCGCAGTTCCTCGGCGCGGTAGGCCGCGAGCGGTTTGGCCCGCTCGTCCTCCTCGCGGCTGCGCTTCTTCGCCAGCAGCCGGCCGGTGAGGTCGGCCGATCCGGCCAGCCGGACGGCTTCGCGGTCCACCCGGCGGCGGAAGCCGGCGGCGTCCTCACCGAAGGTGCGGTCCACCAGGCCGATCCGGGCGGCTTCGGCCGCGCCGACCGGCAGGGCGGCGGAGGTGAGCCGTTCGGCGTGTTCGGCGCCGACCCGGCGCGGCAGCGTGTACGTCCAGTACTCGGAGCCGTGCAGGCCCATCAGGCGGTAGTGCGGGTTGAGCACGGCGGAGTCGCGGCACCAGACCTCGTCGGCGGCGATGGCGAGCATCAGGCCGCCGGCGGCGGCGTTCCCGGCGACGGCGGAGACGGTCACCTTGTCGGTGGTGGTGAGGACCGCCTCGACCAGGTCGTCCATCGCGTTGATGTTGTCCCAGGACTCCAGCGCGGGGAACGACGCGCCCTCGATGACGTTGAGGTGGATGCCGTTGGAGAAGAAGTCCCGGCCGGGGCCGAGGACGAGCACCGAGGTCGGCCGCTCGGCCGCCTCGCGGTAGGCGGCCAGCAGGCGGCGGCACTGGTCGGTGCTCATCGCGCCACTGGGGAAGGCGAATTCGAGGAAGCCGGCGCCGCCCTCCTCGCGGTAGCGGATCTCCGCCCAGGTCTCGCGGCCGGCCGCGTCGGCCGGGGCGACCGGTATCTCCCGGACGGCGGTGAGCTGTTCGCGCAGCACGGTGGCGGCGGGGAGCTTGAAGGTCGCGGGGCCGCCGGGGGTGCGGCGCGGGCGCAGTTGCGGGATCCACACCGCGCCGTCGGTGGTGGCCCGGCAGATCGCGCCGTCGCGGGTGGCGATCACCTTGCCGGGGACGCTGCCGCGCAGCCGGTCCTCGGGGTGGCCGCCGTGCAGGAAGTACTCCCGCCCGTACAGCTCGTCCAGTACGCCGGGCTGGGAGTCGGCCGAGCGCAGTTTGCGCAGGACGGTGGCGGTGTCGTCGGCCGTCCAGTCGATCCGGCGGAACTCCTGGGCGTGGTAGGGCCGCAGGCTCCCCCGGACGTCCGGGCGCTGGTAGTCCAGCGGTTCGGGGGTGAACAGCGCGCTCGCGAAGCGCCGGACGGCCAGCAGGACGGCCTCGACGGCCGCGTCGGCGACCTCGCCCCGGTACAGGTCGCTCTTGCCGCAGGGCTGCACGGTGAAGTCCACGGACGCCCAGATGTCGCCGGCGTCCATCTCCCCGACGGCCTGCAGAACGGTGACGCCCCACTGTTCGGCGTCCTCGTGGATCGCCCAGTCCAGCGAGGACGGGCCCCGGTCGCCCTTGGGGCCGGGGTGCACGATCAGTACCGTCCGGGTGGACCAGACGTCCTCGGGTATCGCCCGGGTCAGCATCGGGCAGATGACCAGCTCGGGGTCCGTCCGGGCGACGGCGGCCCGTACGAGTTCGTCGCCGAGCGCCAGTTCCACGGCCACCGTGTGGCCCTGCTCGCGCAGTTCGGTGTGGACCCGCTGGGTCAGACTGTTGAACGCGCCGGCGATCAGAAGAATGCGCAAGGGTGCCCTCCGACCAGGTACCTGAAGTGGTGTCGTGGTCGCGCGAGGGGCCGGCCGGCGGGTGCGCACGGCGCCCCGCCTCGGCCGGAGCCGGTAGCGGGGACCGCGAACGGCCATGCCCCCCGGCACGGGTCGCCCGGTGGACGTCGTCCGGGGCGACCGCCACGATCCAACCATGGGCATGGACACGTAACAGGGACGAAAGGGGCACCCCCGGCCGACCCTCACGCACCCTGCACAGCGGCATGACCAAACACCCGCGCCACCCGCCGAATCTCCCCCAGCCGCCCGGGTCGGCGGGTCAGCGGGGGAAGGCCCGCCGGGCCCGCCAGGTGGTGTGCTCGCGCGACACCGCGTCCTCCGCCTCGGCGGCCAGGGTGGCCCAGCGCTCCTCCGCGTCCGGCGTCTTCAGGTCCAGGTCGGAGAGCTGGTTGCCGACGTTCTCCAGCTCCCGCGCGGCCAGCTGGTACGCCGAGGCCAGCGGCCGCAGCTGCTTCAGCTGGGTCCACGCGATCACCGAGGCGGCGGCCGCCGAGCAGGCCCCGAACACGTGCACCGGCAGCGCGCCCATCGCCTGCGCCACCGCCGCTGCCCCGCCGACGATGATCAGCGCCGCCGTCCCCAGGCCCCAGGACACCGACTGCGACTCGCAGGCGTCCGCCCGGGCCCGGTACCACGTCCGCTGGCCCTCCACCCGGGCCCGCAGGTAGAGCGTGCGGCGCTCCGTCAGCCCGGCCGCCCGGACCCTGCGCATCTCCGGAGTGATCTCCGGCACCGTGCCCGGCGGCACCACCGACGGGTCCTCGAACGCCTTCAGTACGTCGGCGACGTGCAGCAGGTAGCCCCGGTCGACCTCCGCCGACTCCGCCGGACCGGCGAACGGCCTGGCCCGCACCGTGTACTTCCACGCCAGCGTCTTCACCGACTCGGCCGCCGCCCGCGCCTCGTACCAGCGCCCCTGCGGGTTGCTCTGGCGCAGCCGGTACCAGAAGTACCCGGCCGCCAGGAAGGCGGCCACCGAGAACAGCGGCGTCACGTCCGCGTCCCCGCGACGGCCCGGCCCCGGCACGGTGCTCACCACCGCCGCGAGCACCAGCATCACGATCTGCCCCCGGTACCAACGCAGGGTCAGCCGCTGCCCCTGCAACGACGCCCGGTCAGCCGTCCAGAACGGCTCCGGCAGCAGCCGCGCCTCATCCGTCCCCGGCGGATCCTCTTGCACCATCAGCCGACGCCCCCTCCCCGTTACCCGTCCAGGCAGTATGCCCATCGTCAACTGGGCTACACAGGGGACCTGTTGGATATCGGACCGGCCGCCGCCGCGTCAGGCGGGGATTGCTTCGGGGGCGGTCTCGTCGGGGAGTGGTTCGGTGAAGATCCAGTGGTCGGGTGGGAGGAGGGGGTTGTCGCGGATGTGGCGGCAGTCGCCGCAGAGTCCGTCGGGGGTGGGTTCGGGGGTGGTGAGGGGTCGGTCGCAGGTGCGGCATTCGGGGTGGTCGGCGAGGGGGCGGGGTGGTGCGGGGAGGTGGTGGGGCGGGGGTGGGAGTTTGGTCTGGAGGCGGTGGGTGAGCAGGCCTGCGGGGCAGCGGAGGTCGGCGGGCAGGCCGAGGGTGGCGGCGCTGATGATCTGGCCCTGGGTGGCGCCGTTGGCTAGCCACCGGTCGATGAGGGGGGCGATGGTGGCGCGGTCCCTGGCGCCGAGGATGAGGCGGTGGTCGGTGGCGGCGAGGTGGTGCAGGACGGCGGCGGCGGCCGGGCCGGGCGGGGGTGGCGGTGCGGCCGGGGTCCGCTTCGTGCGCGCGGCGGCTGTGGGCGCGGGCTCCGGGGGGTTGGGTACTGCTCCCGTAGTAATAGCCCCTGTAGGGGTGGTTCCCGTCTTCCCGGGTTCCGGATTCCCGGCCGCCGGAGAACGCCGCTGGGCTGGGAGGACGGCCTCCCGGACGGGGGCGGGAGCGAGGGTGGTGTCGGGGGCGGGCATGTCGGCGCGGGGGCGTTCGTAGAGGTCCGTGGTGGACAGGACGCGGCCGGTGTCGGGGTCCGGCGCGGTCTCCACGAAGTAGTAGCCACGGGCCTTCAGCTCCCGCAGCCCGGACGCGACGGCGTCCCGCCCGGTGGGGCCCTCGGCGGCCAGGGTACGGACGTTGACGACCCGTCCGTCCCGGCGCGACAGCATGCGCACCAGAATGCCCAACGCGTTGAAACTCAGCGTCGGGTCCTGGAGCGTCTTGTTCGACAGCACCGTGTAGTCACGCTTGTGCGCGATACGATGAATCTGCATTTGGGAGCTCTTCTCTCCTGAGTGTCGGGCCCCGGGGTGTCTCTAGCACCGCCGGGGTCAAACGTTGAGTGATGCCTCTGCCACGGACCGTAGCGCACAATCCGCGCACCCCGAAGCGGGTTCACCCGCACGGATGAGAGCCCCGCCCGGCCCCCGTCGGATACCGACAGCAGACGTCAACCCACGGGCGCACAACGATCATTTGGCGACACGTCACCCCAGGTCGCAGCAGCCCTACTGCCGCCAGTCGACCGTCACCCAGTACTGCTTCATGCACTGGTAGGGGGCGCCGGTGTTGTAGCCGAGCATGAACGCCTCCGCGCGCTCCTCCGGGCTCCCGTGCGGATCACTCCCCTGCTGGGACGTGTCCCCGATGGCGTCCAGCGCCGCCACCGCCTCTTCGACGTCCGTACCCACCAGGTAGTTCTGCTGGTAGGCGTAGTTGGCCCAGTTGCCGCTGAAGCAGTCGGCGATGAGCTCCTTCTCCTTCAGCCGCACCGTGCTGCCGTTCACCGACTGCACGATGTCCGGCAGGCCGTACTGCACCTGCAACTCGTGCTGCACCTCGTGGCCGCGTTCGTGGGCGGCGATCGCCGCAGCGGCGAAGTCGCCCTTGAAGTCCGGGTCGGCACCGCTGTCGAAGATCCTGCCCGCCCACATGTCGGCGAAGGTGGTCAGGGGCAGGACGACGGAGCCGGCGTACTCGACCCCCTGGTCGTCGGTGTAGAAGTCCGCCGGGCAGTAGTACGAGTTCGGGGTGTCGGCCCCGATCCGGCCCTCCTGGCAGTTGCTCCGGAACGTCTGGCCCGGCGCCACGACGGCGTAGAAGTACATCGGCTCCTGCGCGCCGATCTCGGCGAAGTACCCGTCCCAGTAGGCGTCCGTGCTCGCCATCACCTCGGCGAGGTACGCACCGACCGCCTCGGGTGTGACGGCTCCGACGGTGTCGCCCTGGAAGGCCGAACTGCCCTGGCCCTGCTCCGGCTGGTACTGGTCCAGCCGCGCCGCGAGCTCCTGTTCGGAGAGCGTCGGCGTCCCCGCGGGCTCCGAGGACTGCGGCGCCGACGGCTGCGCCGACCCGGGCGCACCGGTCGCCGAACCGCCCGGCAGGTAGGCGCCCGCACTCCCGCCGCCGGCGGTGAAGGTCAGCGCCAGCGCCGCCACCGCACCCGTACACCCGGCCACAAGTCGACTGGACAGCTTCACGGCCGTCTCCCTTCGATCGCCCGGCAGGCACCGGCGCACCCGGTCGACCGCCGCGCGCCACACGCCGCACCGCTGCCGGAGCAGAGGATGGGAGAGGAGGGAGGCGGGCCTCCGGACCGACGGCCGGGCAACTCCCGCCCGGCCCACCGAATCCGCGCCGCAAGTCCAAGGTGCACCCGGTCGGATCAACGGTCAACCGCAGCCCTCCCACCGGCCGAAACACCCCGCCGGGCCCCTCGGCAGGCCCCGGTCGCCGCCGGCCCGGGCGAGGACACCGGCCCGGGCGAGGGCGGTGGCTCAGGCGAGGGCGCCGGCTCAGGCGAGGGCGCCGGCTCAGGCGAGGGCGCCGGCTCAGGCGAGGGCGGTGGCCAGCAGGGCGAAGGCGGCGACGATGACGGCGACGCGGGCGTAGTGGTAGCGGTCCCACCGGTTGCTCTGCTCCTTCCAGTCCGCGGGTCGGTTCTCGGCGGTCCACGTCTTGCTGCGGTCGTTGATCGGGACGAGCAGCAGGACGGACATGACCACGCTGACGACCAGCAGCCCGGCGGCGACGACGACGAGTACGGCGCCGGGGCGGTGCCATCCGGCGACGGCCCAGACGGCGCTCAGGACGAGGGAGGTGATGTACCAGAACGGCATCAGGGCGCCGAGCATCCGGCCCCCGTGGGCGCGGCCGAGCTGGTCGCTGTCCTCGGGCAGGGCGCCGAGGATCCGGTTGATGATGAAGGCGACCGAGAACTCCACCCCCACCATCAGGCCGACGACCACGACGGTGAACACCTCAAGTGCGTTGAGCATGACGACCCCTCCTGTTATCTAGCGGCGCTAGATGATGGTACGACGCTAGCGCTACTGCCGCTGGATTGTCTAGCAGTGCTAGAATTCAGTCATGTCGGTACAGGAACGCAAGGAACGCGAACGGGCGGCCCGCGAGCGCCTCATCGTGGCGACGGCCCGCGAACTCGCCGAGCAGCAGGGCTGGGACGCGGTCACCACCCGCCGGCTCGCCGAGCGCATCGAGTACAGCCAGCCCGTCCTCTACAGCCACTTCCGCGGCAAGCGCGAGATCATCGGCGCCGTCGCCCTCCAGGGCGCCACCGAGATGGCCGCGACGGTGCGGGCCGCGACCTCCGCCGTCGACGGCCCCCGCGCCCGGGCCACCGCCCTCGCCCGGGCCTACCTCGACTTCGCCGAAGGCAACCCGGCGGTGTACGACGCCATCTTCCAGCTCGACGGCGGCCTGGCCTTCGCGGCCGAGGACACCCCCGCGCCGTTGAAGGACGCCTTCGCCGCCCTGCTGGAGAGCCTCGGCGAGGTCGCCGGCGAGGGCGTCCACCCGGGGCTGTTCACCGAGACGTTCTGGGCGGCCCTGCACGGGCTGGCCACCCTGACCCGGGCCGGGCGGCTGCTGCCGGCGGAAGCCGGGCAACGGGTGGAGCTGCTGGTGAGCCGACTCACCGTCGTCTGACACACCGTCCCGCTGGACAGCGACCGGAGACCCCCACAACGCTTCGAGCCCTTCCCCGGGGCGGGGAAGGGCTCGAAGCGGGCCGGCGGGGGACGCCGGTACGGCGGACGTACCGGGTCAGAGCAGCCCGAGGGCCGGCATCAGGTAGTAGAAGGCGAAGACGGCGGCGACGGCGTACATCGCCACCGGCACCGACCGGCCGCGGCCGACGGCCAGGCGCAGCACGCAGAAGGTGATGAAGCCGATGCCGAGGCCGTTGGTGATGGAGTACGTGAACGGCATCATCACCATGGTGAGGAACGCCGGGATGGCGATGGTGTAGTCGCTCCAGTCGATGTCGCGGATGGAGTTCGCGAGGATCAGGAAGCCGACGGTGACCAGGGCCGGGGTGGCGGCCTGGGCGGGCACCATGGTGGCCAGCGGGGTGAGGAAGAGCGCGACCACGAAGAGCGCGCCGGTGACGATCGAGGCGAAGCCGGTGCGGGCGCCCTCGCCGACGCCGGCGGTGGACTCCACGAAGCAGGTGTTGGCGGAGGACGAGGTGGCGCCGCCGGCGGCGGTGGCGATGCCGTCGACCATCAGGATCTTGTTGATGCCGGGCAGGTCGCCGTTCTTGTCGAGCAGGTGGGCCTCGTCGGCTACGCCGAGGATGGTGCCCATCGCGTCGAAGAAGCAGCTCATCAGGACGGTGAAGACGAACAGGATGCCGGTGAGGAAGCCGACCTTGTCGAAGCCGCCGAACAGGCTGACCTTGCCGAGCAGGCCGAAGTCGGGGGCGGCGACCGGGTTGCCGGGCCAGGCCGGGACGGTCAGGCCCCAGTTCAGCGCGGGGATGTCGGCGATCGTGTCGATCACCAGCGCGACGCCGGTCATCACGACGATGCTGATCAGGATCGCGCCGGGCACCTTGCGGACCAGCAGGACGAGGGTCAGCAGCAGGCCGAGGATGAAGACCAGCACGGGCCAGCCGTTGAGGTGGCCGTCGCTGCCGAGCTGGAGCGGCACGGTGGTGTGGGCGGCGTCCGGGATGCGGCTGACGAAGCCGGAGTCGACCAGGCCGACGAGGGCGATGAAGAGGCCGATACCGATGGCGATGGCCTTGCGCAGGCCGAGCGGCACGGCGTTCATGACCCGTTCGCGCAGGCCGCTGGCGACCAGCAGCATGATCGCGAAGCCGGCCAGCACGACCATGCCCATCGCGTCCGGCCAGGTCATCCTGGGCGCGAGCTGGAGGGCCACGATGGTGTTGACGCCCAGTCCGGCGGCCAGCGCGATCGGGACGTTGCCGATCACGCCCATCAGCAGGGTGGTCAGCGCGGCGGTGAGCGCGGTCGCGGTGACCAGCTGCTTGCCGTCGAGGTGAGCGCCGTTCATGTCGACGGCGCTGGAGAGGATGATCGGGTTCAGGACGAGGATGTACGCCATCGTGAAGAAGGTGGCGACACCGCCCCGGACCTCGCGGGCCAGGCTGGAGCCCCGCTCGGAGATCTTGAAGAAGCGGTCGACGGCACCGGTGGGGGTTTTCGGTGACGACGGGGAAGGCTCGGGCGACTCGGTGGTCGGCTGGGCCACTGACATGCGTGCATCCTCGGGTGGGGGCGGAGGAGAGGGTGTCCGCCCGGAGCACCAGTGGGCCGGGCGTTCCGGCCGACTCGGGGTGGTCAAGGCACACGTCGGGGCCAACCGGAATCCCAAGTATGAGTTCCTTGGTCGTGCACGCGCTATCTTCGCGCGTAGAACGATCATGAAACGTCAGGGCCTGTCGCCCAGAACCACGACCCCCGGCCGTGTGGGCACTGCACACCACCCCCGTCGCAGCCGTACCCTAGGCCCCATGCCGAAGACCCCACTGCGCCCCTCGCCCCCGCCCCTGGAGGCCAACGACGTCGCCATCGTCGGCGGCGGCACGGTGCTGTGGTTCGTCGCCTTCCTGGCCCTGCTCCCCTTCCACGGCACGCTCGCCGAGCAGGGCCGCGGCGACTGGCAGTGGATCTGCCTGGCCGGCGCCGGGCTCGGCCTGATCGGCCTCTGGTACTGCCGGGCCCGCCGCGACGCCATCGCCCGCGACCGGGCGGCCGCAGAGGCCCGGCCGGACGAGCACCACGAGCCGGACGGGACGAACGGCGACACCTCCGCCACCCGGTCGGACTGAATCGGTCCTTAGTAGCACGCACCGGACATAACGCGCCCGTAAAGTCGGTGCCATGACGCACCCCGCGGAAGACACGGCCGGCGCCGGGAGCAGCGACGCCGAGGGATCCGCCCCCGGTGCGCGCCCCCTGGGCCTCGTGCCGGGGCGCCGCGGCGGGCTCAGCGCGGCCGAGGTCGCCGAGCGGGTCACCCGCGGGGAGGTCAACGACGTCCCCGTCCGGTCCAGCCGCTCGCTCAGGGAGATCGTCCGGGCGAACGTCTTCACCCGGTTCAACGCGATCATCGGCGTGATGTTCGGGATCATCCTGGTGGTCGGCCCGATCCAGGACGGACTGTTCGGCCTGGTCATCGTGGCGAACACGGCGATCGGCATCATCCAGGAGCTGCGCGCCAAGCGGACCCTGGACAGCCTCGCGCTGATCGGCGAGGCCAGGCCGCAGGTCCGCCGGGACGGCCGCGTCGAGCAGGTGGCGGTCGCGCAGATCGTGCTGGACGACACCGTGCTGCTCGGCATCGGCGACAAGGTGATCGTGGACGGCGAGGTCACCGAGGCGGACGGCCTGGAGATCGACGAGTCGCTGCTCACCGGCGAGCCGGACCCGGTGCTGAAGCAGCCCGGCGACCAGGTGATGTCCGGCAGCTTCGTGGTGGCCGGCGCCGGCGCGTTCACCGCGACCAGGGTCGGCCGCGAGGCGTACGCCGCCCAGCTGGCCGAGGAGGCGAGCCGGTTCACCCTGGTCAGCTCCGAACTGCGCAGCGGCATCGACAGCATCCTGAAGTTCATCACCTGGCTGCTGATCCCGACCGCGATCGGCCTCATCATCAGCCAGCTCGCGGTGGAGGGCAGCGACTGGCGCGAGGCCGTCCGGCGGATGGTCGCGGGCATCGTGCCGATGGTGCCCGAGGGGCTGGTCCTGCTGACCTCCGTCGCGTTCGCGATCGGGGTGGTCCGGCTGGGGCGCAAGCAGTGCCTGGTGCAGGAACTGCCCGCGATCGAGGGCCTCGCCCGGGTCGACACCGTCTGCCTGGACAAGACCGGCACCCTCACCGAGGGCGGCATGGACGTGCTCGAACTGCGGCCGCTGGCCGTCCGGGACGACGCCGGTCCGGCCCACGGGAGCGGCCCGGCCCAGGAGAGCGACCCGGCCGCCCTGCGCACGGCCCTCGCCGCCCTGGCGGGCGCCGACGCCCGGCCGAACCCCAGCATGCAGGCCATCATCGACGCGTACGGCGGCGCGGGCGCCCCCGACGGCGAGTGGCGGGTGATCGAGGCGATGCCGTTCTCCTCCGCCCGCAAATGGAGCGGGGTGCAGCTGCTGGAGCCGCAGGGGGCCGAGGCCAGCTGGCTGCTCGGCGCCCCCGACGTGCTGCTCGCCGCGGGCCACCCGACCCTCGCCGAGGTGGACGAGCTGGGCGCCAAGGGCCTGCGGGTGCTGCTGCTGGGCCGCACCCTCGTCCCGTTGGACGCCCCCGACCCGGCGGACGGCCTCCAGCCGCTGGCCCTGGTGGTGCTCCAACAGCGGCTCCGCGACGACGCCGCAGACACCCTGCGGTACTTCGAGGGCCAGCAGGTCAGGGCGAAGGTGATCTCCGGCGACAGCGCCGTCTCGGTCGGCGCCGTCGCCTCCCACCTGGGCCTGCCCGGCGCCGAGCACCCGCTCGACGCCCGGACGCTGCCCACCGACCCCGAGGAGCTGGCCGACACCGCCGACCGGACGTCCGTCTTCGGCCGGGTCACCCCGCAGCAGAAGCGCGAACTCGTCGGCGCGCTCCAGGCCCGCGGCCACACCGTGGCGATGACCGGCGACGGCGTCAACGACGTGCTCGCCCTCAAGGACGCCGACATCGGCGTGGCGATGGGCTCGGGCAGCGAGGCCACCCGGGCGGTCGCCCAGATCGTGCTGCTGGACGACAGCTTCGCCACCCTGCCCTCGGTGGTCGCCGAGGGCCGCCGGGTGATCGGCAACATCGAGCGGGTGGCCACCCTCTTCCTGGTGAAGACCGTGTACTCGGTGCTGCTGGCGATCCTGGTGATCTGCACCCACTCGCCGTACCCGTTCCTCCCCCGGCACTCCACCGTGCTCTCCACCCTGACCATCGGCGTGCCGGCCTTCTTCCTGGCGCTGGCCCCCAACAACGAGCGCGCCAGGCGGGGCTTCGTCCGCCGGGTGCTGCGGCTCGCCGTGCCGGGCGGGGTGATCGCGGGCACCGCCACCTTCGTCGCGTACGCGCTGGCCCGCGCGAACCACACCACCGACCTGGAGGCCGACACCAGCGTGGCGACCCTGACGCTGTTCCTGGTCGCGATCTGGGTGCTGGCGATCGTCGCCCGGCCCTACAACTGGTGGCGGCTGCTGCTGATCTCGGCGATGGGCGGGGCGTTCGCGCTGGTCCTGCTCGTGCCGTGGCTGTCGGACTTCTTCCAGCTGTCGCTGGCCGGCACCCGGGACCCGTGGATCGGCGTCGCCATCGCGCTGGTGGCCGGCGTGGCACTGGAGGCGGTCTGGCGGATCGTCAGCCTGCGGACCGACAATTGACCGCGAAGGGGGGTGCCGGGATGTCCCGTCGCAGTGGTGGTGACCTGGAGGCGTTCATCGCCTTCCTCGGCGGCATGCTGGCCGCCGGACTGCTCGCCCTGGCCCTGCTGGGGGCCCGGCAGTTCGTCGAGCTGACGCCCGGCCTGCTGCGCCTGGCGAAGGGGCTCGGGGCGGCCCTCTGGCTGACCGTGACCGTGCTGGTCTACCGCCGGCTGCGCGCCCAGGGCGCCGGGCCGGCGCCGCACTGACCCGGTGTCAGCCTGCCCCGGCCGCCCGCCCGGCGGGGAAGCCGTGGGCACGGGCGGCGAGCACCACGGCCAGGACGGGTGCCAGCAGGGCCAGCACGCTCCACGGGAACGACTGCGGGCCGAGCAGGTCGAGCAGCACTCCGCCGACCACCCCGCCGCCGGCCATCGCCACGTTCCACAGCGTGACGAGCATGGCCTGCGCGGCGTCCGCCGACTCGCCGCCCGCGTCGGCGACGGCGGTCTGCAGGAGCGTCGGGGCGCCGCCCCAGCCGAGGCCCCACAGGGCGGCCGCCAGGTAGACCGCGACGGAGCTGTCCGCCAGGACCGCCAGCCCGGCGGCGGCCACCGCGAACAGCAGCACACTGCCGACGGTCAGCCCGCGCAGCCGTCCGTTGATCCGGGAGCCGACGATCCAGATGCTCAGCAGGGACGCGGCACCGAAGACCAGCAGCACGCGGTCGGTGGCGCCGCCCATGCCGAGCCGGCCGAGGAAGGCGGCGATGAAGGTGTACAGGACGGTGTGCGCCAGGACGAGGACCAGCGTGACGAACAGGACGGGCGCCACACCGGGGATGCGCAGGGCCCGCAGCATCGGGGCGCCGGCGTCCTGCCGCTGCCCGGGGTGGTCCGGGACGGCCACCGCGATCCAGCCCAGCAGGGCGACGGTGAGCCCGGTCATGGCCAGGAACGCGGTCTGCCAGCCGACCGCCCGGCCGAGCAGCGTCCCGGCGGGCACGCCCAGCGACAGCGCGAGCGGGATGCCCGCCATCGCGATCGCGACCGCCCGCCCCTGGAGGTGCGCGGGGGCGAGCCGCCGGGCGTGGCCGGCCAGCAGTGCCCAGGCCAGGCCGGCGGCCACCCCGGCCAGGAACCGGGCCGCCATCGTCAGCGGGTAGCTCGCCGAGGCCGCCGTGACGGTGTTCGCGACGGCGAACCCGGCCATCGCGGTGAGCAGCAGGCGCTTGCGCCGCCACCCCGCCGTGGCGGCCGTCAGCGGGATCGCGGTGAGGGCCGTGCCGACGGCGTAGACCGTCACCGTCTGCCCGGCGGCGGACTCCCCGACCCCGAGGTCGGCGCTCATCGCGGGCAGCAGTCCGGCGGGGAGCGTCTCGGTGAGGCTGGTGACGAAGACGGCGGTGGCCAGTGCGAGCAGGGCCGGCAGTGGCAGCTTCCGGCTCTCAACTCCGTTGCGGGCACGTGGTGATGAGGCGGTCTCGGTTCGCATGCCCGCTATGCTCGAACCTTCACACTGATGTGAGGGTCAACAGGACCGGGCGACTGTGAGGCGGGTCATATGAGGATCGGGGAGCTCTCGGAGCGCACCGGCACACCCCGACGGCTGCTGCGCTACTACGAGGAGCAGTCGCTGATCGTCTCCGACCGGGCGCCGAACGGCTACCGCGAGTACGACGAGAGCTCGGTGGACCGGGTCCTCCAGGTCAGAGGACTGCTCGACGCCGGGCTGCCGACCCGCATCATCAAGCAGATCCTGCCCTGCCTCGACAAGCCCCGGATCATCCACTTCGCCGACGCCACACCGGAGATGCTCGCCACCCTCCAGCTCGAACGGGACCGGATGACCGAGCGGATCCGGTGCCTGACCCGAAACCGGGACGCCGTGGCCGACTACCTCGACGTGGTGCGCGCGGGCGGGCCGCCGGACGCCCCCGCGGAGGCGTCCGGCAGGCCGTGAGACCCGCAGCCGGTCAGCCCTCGAAGTCCCGTGCGGCGGAGAGCTCGTAGGCGCGGTCCGGCTCGGCGAGCGCGGCCAGCACCTCGAAACGGCGGTGCCACTGGCCGACCGACCAGGCCAGCCCCGCCGCCAGGCCCTCGGGGGTGGCGGCATGCAGCAGGCCGGGCACCGGCGGCACGTCGAACTCGTCGTCCTCGTCCGCCTCTTCGGCCGTCTCCGGATCGTAGGGCGCCTCCGGCGCGGCGGCCGAGGCGTCCCAGCGCCAGTCGACGGCGGCCTCCTCGCCGTCCGGGCCGACCACCAGCAGCTCGTCGTGCTCCTCGTACGCGACCGGGCAGCCGGGCAGCAACTCCCGTACCACCGCCGGGACTCGGTGCAGCGAGCCCTCGGAGAGCACCCGCCCGCCGGCCACCTCGCTGGCGAGCGAGACGTGCAACCGCTCGGCCAGGGCGGCGGCCAGCGCCGGGGCGACCGGCAGCAGCGGGTAGGAGTGCAGCAGCTGGACGAGGTCGGGGGCGTCCGCGACGACCGCCTCGGTGGCGTCCACCAGCACGGTGTGCGCCGCCCGGCGCCCGGTCTCGCGGTCCAGCGGCGGCAGCGCGCGGACGGTGTCCAGCGGCTCGACCTGCTCGACCGGCACCCCGGCCAGCGCACTGTGGATGCCGTGCAGCTGGCGGTGGCCGACGACGGAGGCCGGGTCGGTCAGGCGGTCCAGCAGCTCGTCGGCGCCGTGCGGCTCGGCGAGCAGCGCGGCCAGTGTGGTGCGCACGCCGAGCGCGTGCAGGAACTGCTCGTCCAGCGTCGTCCTGGCCTCGTCGTACAGGCCGCGCAGCAGCGGGTCGGCGCCGGCCGCCCGCAGGCCGGCGGGCTCCCGGCCGTCCAGCACCGGGTGGTCGCGCAGCCACCAGGCGGTGTACGGCGGCAGGTCGACGTACCCGCCGCTGGGCAGCAGCGTGCGGACGGGGTTGACCACGGCCTCCCGGTACGGCGGGCGGGCCAGCACCGCGAGGGCCTCGGGCCAGGCGTCGTCGTCGACCAGGTCCAGGTCGCGGACGGCCAGCAGCTCGGCGGCCACCGGCGGGACGCCCAGCTCCCCGCCGTCGTCGGCGTGCAGCGACTCGATGGTGTCCTCGCACCAGTCGGCCAGGCCGTCCGGCGCCTCGTCGATCAGGCCGGTCGGAGTGCCGCCGGCGGCGCGGTCGGCCGGGGCGGTCGGGTCGAGCCGCTCCAGGTCGTCCGGGTCGAGCACCACGTCCTCGGCGCGGACCAGCACGAAGGCGCTCAGCACACCCGCGGCGGCGAGCACCTCGGGGCCCCAGCGCTCCAGCAGCTCGTCGTCCGGGTAGCCGGCGTCGTCCTCGCGGGCCAGCGCCGCCAGCGGGCTGTCGGGCAGGATCAGCTCGCCCGCGCGGGTGGCCTCGCCCTCGTCGTCCAGCAGCGCGAGGCGGGCCAGCCACGGATGCTCGCCCGGGGTCGCCCCGGCGGCCTTGACCAGGGCGAGCACGGAGTCGGCCAGGTCCACCGAGGCGTTCAGGTCGTCCTCGGCGACGTCGTAGGAGCGGGCCACCGCGGCCCGCACCTCGGGGGTGTCCAGCACCCCGGCGGGCGTGGCCGTGGCCGCGCCGAGCTTGGCGAGCAGCGGGTGCGCCGCATCCGGGTGGGCCAGCCGCAGGCCGAGCAGCGCCAGGGCGTCCGCCAGCGTCTGCGGGTAGCCGGGGTAGCCGGCCCAGTCGGCGTCCGCGGAGGGCAGCAGCACGCGCCGCGGGCCCGTCACCGTCCGCCCGTCGGCCAGCGGGACGGGCAGCGCGCCGAGCGCCTCCGGGTCGGCGCCGGCCAGCGCCCCGTACAGGTTGCGCCACCAGGCCGGCTCGCGGTCGAGGCCGCCGAGCTGGTCGACCACCTCGGCGAGCGGGATCCGGCGGACGTTCAGCACCCGCAGCTCGCTGCGCCGCTCCAGGCCGGCCGGGAGCAGCCCCGGGAAGATCGGTGCCAGCGCCTCGACCACCGAGGTGTCGGCGCCCTCCAGCAGCGTGGCGTCCAGGGGGCGGAGCGCGGGCGTGCCCTCCTCGACCGGCGCCGGGTGCGGCAGGAACGGGATGCCGGGCAGCCGGCTCAGGACGGCCGCGCGCAGGGCGTTGTCGAGCGCCCCCTGCCCGAGCGGGCCGGGCACGAGACCGAGCGAGCCGAGGTCGCCGCCCCGGGCCCGCAGCAGTCCGGCGTAGGTGTCGGCGGCGCGCTCGGTGAGGAAGTCGGTGAGCGGGCCGGGCGCGACGTGCCGGCGGGTCGGGTCGAGCGGGTAGGAGGCGATCAGCAGGGCCGGGATGCCGAGCGGCTCGTCGCTGGGCGTCGGGGCGTGCACCACGGGGGTGGTGCGGGGCGGCAGCGGGGCGCCCTCCGCCGTCACCGGGACGGCCCAGGTCACCGTCCAGTACGGGCGGGCGCGCTCCTCGGTCGGGCGGTCGGCGAGCAGGTCGGCCGCCGTCGTGCCGGAGGAGCCGGCCAGCTGCCAGGTGGTGCGGGCCGGGGCGCCCCCGGCGTCGTCCGTGAGGGTGACCACGGTGATGCCGTCGGGCCGCTCCTCGCCGGCCGAGCGGGTCAGCGTGCGGATCCCCTCCGGGGTGTCGACGACGATCTCGGCGAGGCCGGGCAGGGTGAGCAGCAGGGCGTCGTCGATGTCGGCGAGCAGGCGGCGCGCGAGATCCTCCGCGGCGGCGTCGCGCAGCGGCAGGACGACCACCGTGTCGTAGCCCTGCGGTGCGACGCCCTGGGCGGCGAACGGCAGGCGCAGCAGCGGCACGTGGCCGTCGCGCCGGCGCAGCTCCTCGGCCAGCGGCGCCTCGGCGGCGGCCAGTTCGTGCGCCTCGGCGAGCGACCAGCGGACGCCGCCGGCGGCGCCGAGCACGGCGGGCTCGTCGGTGACGGCGAGGACGGCGGCGAAGCCGACGCCGAACCGGCCGACGGTGGGAGTCCCGTCGGTGCGCTTCGAGGAGGCCCGCAGGGTGGAGAGCGACTCCACGGCGGCGGGGTCGAGCGGTGAGCCGGTGTTGGCGGCCGCGAGCACACCGCCCTGGAGGGTCAGCCGCAGCCGGCCGGGCTCCGCGCCGGCCCGGGCGGCGGCGTCGGCCGCGTTCTGGGCGAGTTCGACGACCAGGCGGTCGCGGTAGCCGCCGAGGGCCAGCTCCTCCTCGGCGTTGGCGTCCTCCCGGAACCGGGCCGGGGAGGCCGACCAGGCGTCGAGCACCCGCCGGCGCAGCGCCGATGTGTCGAAGGGGTCCGCGGCCTGCTCGTCCGTACCGCTGCCGATGATGCGAGGCTCCACTGGACCTGCCGCCTTCCGCCGCCCTGTACTTCGTACGGTGGGCATTCTCCCCCGTGCGGCGGCCCCCGCCGGACCAGGGTGGGACCGCGCCCGTGCCGTTGCCGCCGCGGCGGCCGGCCCGCGGCCCGGCGGGGGGAGCTCCGCAGGGTGTCCGACGGGTCCTGGCACGTGCTCGTCGAGCGTGACGTGAGGGCCTACGACTCGGTGGCCGGTGACTCCGCCACGTACCACCGCCGGGAGCCGGCCAGGAGCGGGGCGGCCCCGCAGGGCCGGGAGCAGGCCCGGGAGACGGCCGAGGAGGTCACCCGGACGTGCGTCCCCGAGGAGGGCTCCGAGGAGGGCTCCGACCCGGAGGGGAAGCCCGCCCGCACGGTGTGCCGGATGTCCGCCGACAGCTGGCTGATGGAGGTCCGCCACGAGTACCGGCAGCGGCACTGCCGGGTCTGCGTCGTCGAGCTGGTGCACACCGAGGAGGCGGGCGCGGGCTGTTCGGCCGCCGCCGGCCCCGCCCTCGCGGGC